>JBEIPE010000037.1:0-13402 GCA_040377215.1 Halobacteriovoraceae bacterium | reverse complement strand
CGTTTGTACTGTTCGACTTCATGGTACTTCGTGACGTTGTCCCAGTTCGTGCCATCCGGTCCATGCATGATGTAGTCCCAGGTACCGCCGGGGCGCAAATCTTTACTATGCGTAGTAATTGTGAAGCCGCGCGGGCCCCACCATTTCGCGACCTGTTTTGTGTCGGTCCAGGCATCCCAGACCGCTTTCACGGGGGCATCGTAGACGCGCGTGATTTGAATTTCGTTACTTGGTTTTTTTGGCATTTTTCCTCCCCTTCTTTTCTTTCGCGACAACGGTTTTCAAGTAAGCTTCTAAGCGATCAAAACTTTCTTCCCAAAACATCCTGTATTGCTCCATCCAATCAGCGACGTCTTTGAGACCTTCGCTGTTGATCTTGCAGGGACGCCATTGGGCTTCGCGAGACTTGGTGACAAGGCCCGCTTTTTCTAAAACTTTGAGATGTTTGGTGATGGCCGGCAGACTCATGTCTTTCAAGAAGGGTTTCGCCAGGTCGGAGACGTTGGCTTCACCTTTAGAGAGATGCGCGAGCATGGCCCTGCGCGTGGGATCGGCGAGGGCGGAGAAGGTCTGGCTGAGTTGGTCGGGCATAATTCACCTACTAGTTAATTAACTAATCGGTTAATTATGCCGCGATCTGAGATTTAAATCAAGCGAGGGCCTAACCAAAGGGAATGACTCCCTTTGGTTACTGAAAATGAACTAAAGACCGAGGTACTCGCGGCATTTCTTTTCAGAACCGCCGAAGATCCCACCGAGCGCCGACGTCGAAGCTTCTTTGCAGGCCTGCATGAGCTCGCCAGAAAGAATGGAGCTGCGCTCGTAGTTACCCGGCTCACCATCACGGTTTCTCTCAAGCAATCCCTGGGCGACTGTTGAAGGAGTCCAGTAAGGAGCTGAAGCGATGGTGTAGTAGCAGTCGTAAGTGCCCGCCGCTGTTGTGCTCGGGAAGCGACGCTTGGTGAACATTTTTGCGATCAACTCTTCGTCACCTTTCTTGAGCTCTTTGCAGTTGGTGCTGCCAGCGAACTTTTTGAACCAGTCGTTAGGCAACAAAGGAGTTTTAACGAAGCTTGGGAAGCCCGCATCGACAGTCCACAAAGTTCCTTTTTCGTTCACCAAAGGAGTCACGTGGTACCACCAGACTTTATCGCCTGCTTCACCGGTTTTCTCAGAGTAGAAGAGGAAGAGTTTGGCAGAATCAAGACCGTAGTCTCGCTTCATATCGTGGGCCCAGATCAACGCTCTGTTAGAGCAGATTGAGCTTCCGAGCTTGATGAAGTTTCTTTCCATTCCTTTGAAGATTGTCTCTTTCGTGAGTCCACGACGAGAGATATCCGGAACAGTGTAGTTGAAGTCATCTAAGTAGATGTCTTGGGCGAATACGCCGCTAGAAATAAGCGCGCAGAAAATGAGAAACGAATGTTTCATGCAATCCTCCTGAGATTTTTCTCTGTATAAGAAACTCTGGAGGACTCAGGCAGCTTAAAAGGCAGCTTTTGAAAATTTTACCTGGGGGCTTGCAAATGACTTGTTGCGTTAAGTTGCCCTGAGATTGTTTAAGCAAGCAGCGATATGAGTTTTCATCTTCTGAGAAATAACTGGTTTCTCAAACAACATCACATTGCCCAAAACATCCAAGTGGTTTTTGAGTTCCGGAATATAGCCTGTGAAACAGAGAATGGGTGTTTGATTGTCGCCATTTTTTGTTCGTAAGACCTTGATGAAGTCGAGGCCATTCATGATGGGCATTTTGTAGTCGGTGATAATGAGATCGTATTGGCCAGTGGCCTCGATCATCTTGAGACCTTGTGAACCGTTAGGCGCCGTATGTACTTCCACAGGAGAATCCCAGCCTTTAAAGTAGTGGATCCAGATTTCTTGCAGCTCGGATTCGTCATCAAGGATCAAAACTTTCTTCATACGCTTCCTTGTTAGCTTCAGATGCTATCACAGCAGCGAGAACTGAAAACGTGAGATGGCATAAAAATTTATTTTAAACGCGTTAAAAACGAGAGGTTTGCTTTACTATTTCCAGTGATCAAAGAGGAAATAGAGCTCGGTAGGTGTCTTGGGACTGTAGAGCATGTAATCAAAATCATCGTCTCGCGGAGAGCCCATGGTGCCGTAAAGAGGGGCCTCATTCATAATGCTGTGTTCTTCGAAGTCTGGGGCGCCGATGGTGTTAAACGAATACACATTCCTTGCTCCAGCGATGCGATGGAGCGCTCCGAGGATTCTTGGTTCCACAAAGCCCTTGGTACGATAGGCAGCCCCACGAAACGCATGGGCGATTTTGACCATACGATCTTGAATCGCCTTGGAGTTCTTAGCGCTCTTGAGTGCGCGCCAGAATTGACCAGCTTTCCGAATGAGCGCCGACTCATCTGAGTCGTCATCTGAGGCCATACGAAGCTCTTTCAGTTGGTTCTCCGAGATGCCCCATGAACTTGCCAGCGCCTTCCAGTAATCGATCTCCGAGGCATTGAGAATGTTCTGCAGCCCTTCGGGATAAATCGTCGTACGCGACAGTGTCACGATCTTGCCCCAACGACCGTTGGAGGTGTAACCCAAAGAAGGCGTGAGGGGAATTAAAGGCGCACCGTTGATCGAAAGGCCATTCACATAACGCAGATAGTTTTGCTCCATCTCACGATCACTGGTGTTGGAGTCAGTGCCTTCCACGTTCAGATTAAGTTGAAAGTTTTCCACCAAGCTATTGGGGTGATGAAGGACCTCCACGCTGACTTCAGATTTTTCACTGTTGCCCAAAATCGAGTGGGAGCGGTCCGTCTCCGTCATGTATTGCAGAACTTCCCATTGGCGACCGGCCTCGGAGTCATTGAGTTCAATTCTTTCCAATCGACTATGATTGCGACCACGGAAGAGAAAGAGATTCCAGCCCGTCGTGCGGGTACGGAAATGGTTCGTGACACGGAAGGTGTCTTCTTGGTCCTTGAGCGCCGTGAAGCGGCCATTCACGACAGCGTCGTGAATACTTTGCGACATTAATTCTTCTTGGGCCGCACCTTCTGGTATGCGTGAACCCGCGCCGACGGTTGTGCCCCAGTTATAAACTGTTTCCATGACAGGTAACTTAATCACCACGACTCGCAAGAGCATTTGTAAGGTGAAGCTGTCGTACTTCGTGCGGTCGCGATAAACCAAATAGTTCTTCGAATCGCGGTGATCTAAGAACGAACGCAGGAGAAGAACTTTGGAGCGCTTCGCTCGCAAGGTCGGCGAGATGAGTACATCTGGACGATCGAGCTCAACGCCAATCCCTGATTCAAAATGATGCTCAGTCATGAGCACATAAGACTCAGGAAGTTTTCCTTTCGCGAGATGCAGTGGCATGAGCGCGTTGACGATGAAGCCATTCGCCATCCGTGCTTCTTCTTTTGAACGGACGGGGTAGGAAAGTGTAAACGAGCGGGTGTAGAGAGCATCAGTGAAAATACCGTAGGAGTAGCCCAGGCGCATGCCGATCTCGAAATGGTCTTGCGCGATGAAGATATCTTTCTCTGAGGTAGGCGTGGGGTTTTTCTCCACGGTGCGCTTCACGTTGATGAGAACCTGCGAGATGACAGTCGAATCAAAGCCGATTTCTGCGGCGTTGATATTGAGTGAGTTGACGCTGCCGATGCTTGAGCGTGCCAAATCCATCAAGGAGTTCAGGGTGCTGCGCGCGGCCGGTCTTCCAAGGAAGCCTAAGTTAAAGTCAAAGTTTGATGTGAAATCCTGGGCGATCTCGTCGTTGCTGCAGGCCTGGTCATAATTCAAAACGGCGGGGTCGTTGCTGTGAGGCATGAAGGCAATGGGATTTCCGTCATGATCAGGAACACCTTCAAGGGCCAAGTGCTTCACTAAATCATTACGACGAGAGATCATTTTTTCGGTGTAAATACGTGCGATACACTGGGGCCACGCCCCAATCTTAACAGCGTCCTCAAGTTGTTCGCGTGTCAGTGCAGCGATGAGGCGAGTCGCCCAACGAGCGTCAGCGACGGTCAGGTTATGCTGCATGGCCGTGGCATGAGAGGTTCGATAGTTCAGAATCACGGAGTCCCGCGATGTCGCGTAAACCATGTTCATGGGATAGAGCTCAGGGAGCTCTGGGAAAAGTGATCCGAAGCCGTAGCCCAAGTCGGAGATGATGTGGTGGCGAGAGATCTCGCCGTCATCGTTTTCTTTGAGCAACTGACGGTTGTTCGCGAACTCTTTGATGTCCGTATTGTTCAGCCACATTTGGACAATGGTGAGGCCTCGCAGCTCTCGCAGAGTTGGGCGTCCCACGTCTTTGAAGTTCCAGCCACCCAAACGCTCAAGCTCTTTAGGTTTGGCTTCGATGAGGCCTTCGTTAAACAGAATGAAGTTGTTGCCTTCAGCGTCTACTCCCGTCTCAACGATGTACTTCTCGATGTTGTAATTTTTGAATTCGGTATCGCGACGGTAGTAGAGCTCCCAATCACGTTTGATATCTGAAAGAGTGACTTTCTTTCCGAGGATCAAACGGATATTCCGGGCGTGCTTGGTGAGATCGGTCGGGAAGCCTAGGGCCATGGTCAAAACCGAGACGGTGGGATCAGAATGAAGTTCTGCTCCGAACTTCAGCTTGAACTTTTTCTTTTTGCCTTCAGCTGTGAAAGCATAGGCATCGATCTTGGGTTTGGTGTCTGAGTGTTTGACTTCGTCGTAGTAGAAAACATTATCCTCAGGGAAGCTGGGCTTTATGCCGTCATAGAGATCAACCGTCTTACCGCGGGCAGCATCTTTCATGTTCGTCGTAGAAATGTTTTTTGGTTTTTGCCAGTAGCTACTTCCAGGAGCGGGATCGAGAAGGGACAAGTCACCTGTGTAAGAAGAGCGATCAGTCGTTGATAAGTACTGGCCATCGACAAACAAGTTACTCGCTTCCTCAGAAGGCCTGGCGTTCTTTTTGATCTTCCAGCGTCGAAGAATACTTCTGGCATGCTTGAGGGTCGTAAGCAGTGGGTTGCCGTCACCTTCAGATTTTAAACTGGCCTCGATGTCCATGATTTCGTGGGCGAGTCGCAACGAGGTTGCATCATCGGGATTCTGCTTGAGCCGTTGAAGCTTATCCAGACCGATGTTCAAAGCGATGATGAATTTGTGCTTTTCAATCTCTTCGTCGATGTCTTCTTTACCACGGGCCTCAAATTCATTGCGAAGGACGCCGCTGATCTCGGCTTTCTTTTGGAGCAGACGCTTTTCGTGAGTTAGAACCTTTGAAGGAGCTACAAATGTGCGAAGTTGTCGTTCGTAAGCCTCATCAAAGGGATGATCTTTTGCCTGTGCGTTCAGCACAAAGGCAACCCAGGTCAGTAGCACGAGAGTGAGGAGGGTTTTCATAACGGGCGGAGAGTACCCGATTCGGGCCTCTCCGGAGCACAGATGATAATTTATTCATCTATGTAGAAACTACAGGGCTAGTTGAGGGGTCTTGTCCCGCTAAGTGTAGGGAACGTCTCAAGGCTCTTGGGATGGATAAGTTCCTCGTGGTTCTTATAGATCCTCGGAGTGAGATAGATGTACTTGAGCGCTCGCCATTTAGGCATGCACTGATACGTATTCGGGTACATCTCTTTGAGCAAGTTATGGATGGTTTTAGCGTGTTTAGGAGAGACTCGCGGAAACAGGTGATGCTCGACGTGGTAGCCGAAATTCAAATGCACGAACGTTGAAATCGGATCAGCGGTCACGCTGAGTGAGTTGACCAGAGGGTCATTGATTTTCGTCAACGGTGAGATGTTGTGATTTGTGATGATGTAACTCAAGATCACGTAGTTTTGCAGCATCAGTGGGATGACCACGAGCCACAGCAAATTCTCCATACCAACGAAGTAGAGATAGCCGGCTGCCAGTACACAGATGGCAGCGAACTCAAGGTTCACACGTTTGTGATCGAGGTCTTCCCACATGCGGCTCTTGAAGCGAAGGTAGAACTGATTCATGAGTGACTGCAACGAGAACCAGTAGAACAAATAGCCATAGCTGAGAATGTTTTTTGAACCCGGGGAGAGCTGGAAGATCGCGCGCATGAGTTTGCTGCGCTTGAAGACTGACAGAGTAGGAAACGCATCAGGATCTTTGTAGATCAACTGCGTATTACCGTGGTGAAGCGTGTTGTGCCAAAAGCGCCAGTAGGTTGGAGAAAGCAAATAAGGGCCGAAGCCGATAAAGCCCACCAAGTCTTGTAAGAATTTGTTTTTGAAAACTGAGCCGTGCAGAGTCTCGTGCGCAAAGAAGGCGAGACTGGCGTTCAGCTGCCCGATGACCAGGCCTGCGAGCAGTTTGTAGTACCAAGCAGGGTCGAGTGTAACGACTAAAGCAATGAGAGCGATGTTGAGAGCGAGGAAGCTCATAAAGTAGACAACGCGACCAGGTGTACGCTGAAACACCTCTTTGGGAAGACGTTGTTTGAGTTCTTGTTGGTAAAAAGTCAGGGCCTTGAGCTGCACGGCCGGCGCTGGAGCGCTCGGAATAAAGGGCGCAGGTGATGATGCGGGTTCAATATGTGTATTCAAGTGGGGGCTCCTCGGAAAACTCAGTATACGCATGCATACTGAGTTAGGCAATTTTTGAGTAATAACTACATAGGTGCTCGATTTTAATGGGATTACTCAGTTTGTTTAGTTAACGTATTCTTATGGATAAGCGGGCCGAACAGAAAGCCAAGACACGAAAAAAGCTCATTGATTGCGCTCTCGAATTGAGTGCGACCAAAGGCTTTGCGGCGTTGAGTATTCGCGAAGTGGCCCAGGCCGCCGATGTCACGCCGGCCGCTTTCTATCGCCACTTCCGTGACATGGAGGAGCTGGGTCTTTGTTTGGTTGATGAGATCGCCGTGGGCCTGCGTCGCTTGCTAAGAAACTCGCGCAAAGAGTCCATGACCAAAGATGTAAAAACGATTTCTGAATTCACCATCGAAAGTTTTTTGGTGTTCGTGAACGAGAATAGTAACTTGTTTCGCTTGCTCTTGGGGGAGCGCCAAGGAGCCTCGGATTCATTCAGGCGTGCGATTCGCAAAGAGATGGATATCTTCGTGGAGGAACTAACCGAAGATCTTGAACGTATCGCAAAGGTGAAGAATCAGACTCTGCGCCATCCGGCTTTTGCGGCTGAGGCGGTCGTCACGATCGTGTTCACTCTGGGCGCTGAAGCTCTGGATTTGCCGAAGTTCAAACAAGACAATCTCAAAAAGCGCATCGTCGAAGAAGTGAACATGATTATACGTGGCGCGAGAATGCGTGAGAGAAAATCGCTTTAGACTTTAAACACGCTTCCTCGACGTGGAATGGTCACAGGCCCACTGTGTGTCTCGGCGAGTTTTTTTTGAAGTGCTTCCTTCGAGACCATCTCTCCATGAAGCAGAAAAACAGCAGATTCTTTATTGTTCGTTGAAACCCAGTCTACAAGCTCACTTTGATCAGCGTGCGAAGAAAACGCATCTGAATTCCAAACCTCTCCACTCCAAGAAAATGTTTCGTCCCACTTGTTTTTTAGTGTCCTATGGCCTTCAAGAAAAGAGCGTCCTGGGGTTCCCTCTCCCTGGTAACCGGGCAGGAAGAGAATGGCTTTCTCATCGTCGCACCAATTTTCGAGATGGCGCGCGATTCGTCCGCCGGTCAGCATGCCACTTGAGCTGACGATAACAAGTGGTCCAGATTTCTTGCGAAGTTTATCAAATTCTCCGCGTGAATCGATGGCATCAATAAGTTCCATCGCCTCAAAGAGTTCGGTTGGTTTGTTAGTGAGTGACGCAAATTTCTTATAGACTGCATTGGCTTCTTTCATCATTGGACTATCCATAACGACTTTGGCCCGATACTGCGGATGAGTTTCGTAAAACTCATGGATCAGAGTGAGTAAGGTTTGGCCTCTGGCCACAGCGAAGCTTGCGATGATGCCCACGCGTGATTGGTCGGCCACAGTTGCAAGAAAAGTGTGAAGTTCTTTTTTTATGTCACCCTGCCGATTTTTTGCTCCATAGGTTGCTTCCATAACAACCACGTCGGCTTTTGGGGCGGGAGAGACAGCTGGAAGCATAGGATCGTCGTTGCGTCCGAGATCACCAGAGAAAAGAATACTTTTGGCACCGTGTTTTAATAAAACACTTGAGGCACCCAAAATGTGCCCCGCGGGGATCAGCTGCAACGAAGTCTCGCCGATAGTAAAAGTCTTGCCCCATTCGATAGGCTTGATCATGTTGAGGGTTTTTTTAACGTCTTCTTCATCGTAGAAGCCCCCCTCATTCAGGCCGGCACTATCGATGAGGATGATACGTATTAGTTTTTCAGTCGCAGGAGTGCAGTAGATGTTTCCACCAAAACCATTCTTAACTAGCCGTGGAAGATATCCGGAATGGTCCAGATGGGCGTGCGAAACAACTACGGCGGTGATTGAGGTAGGGAGGAAAGGCGTCGGCGCGAGATTCAGCTCACTCGCATTTGAAGCCCCTTGAGCGAGGCCGCAGTCAATCATAATGATTGAGTCTTCAAACTCCAAAAAGGTCATGGAACCTGTTACGTCTTCTGTGGCCCCCCAGAAATGGATGTTCATAGATTCGCCTCTTCAAGCATATAGACTTCATTTAACAAAGCACCGATGGCTTCTTCTGACATTCCTAGCCGCTGTAGCAGCTTAACGTTCTGGGGAATGTCTTTGGCCAGGACAATATCTCGCGTTAACAGCTGTCCTAGTATGACCTTGGTCAGCTTTTTGAGGCAGGTGACGGGGTAGAGTTTGAGGCGCTGGATCGTCTGGAGGAATGTTTCTTCCTCCGGAGCGTTGACTCCAAGCAGTTTTAGGCCACTCCCACGAGCGTAGACGAGAGCGTCCTGGGTGAAGGCCGTATTGCTTGCCAGGTAGAAGCCGTGCAAGTTCTTACCCTCGCTCCCTTGGCGCAGGTCATCCCAGCGGGCCTTAATGTAGAGAGCGATCTTGACGTCGTTTTTTATCCCCACACGATTGTGAAACTTGCATTCGACGAAGAAGCGTTGCTTGTCTTTGAGCGCGACGACGTCGACTTCGTGGCTAACGAAGCGACCAGGAAATTTTTGTCGTGTCGTCGTCGTAAAGCCGAGTGCCTCGAAGTACTTCGCCACGAAGGTCTCGAAGTGATGCCCAGTAGGGCCCAGATCCAGGATGGCGCGCTTCAGTGAGTAGTGGATCGCGACATACGGGGAATCTCTTTTAACCAATTGAAGAGTTTTTCGAAAGATATCTTTTGTTCTTGTGCCGTCTTCAATCTCTGAGGCAACTTTCTTAGCAATGAGTTGAGATTTGTGATGAGACAGCCCTGAGTGCTTAAGCGACGAATAGAGCTTTCTCTGCGAAAACTTCTCATAGCCCCCATGGGACTTACGAACATTGAACTTGTGATAACTCATAAGGTGATCCTGCTGAAGCCGAGAACGAGGGCGATGATCAATGAGAGATAGAGAGGTGCGAGAGTCACGGTTCGTATGTCTTTGCGATTGGATTTCAGGACGAAGAATGTTTTGCTGACGACGTTGCCGACCAAGATGACCATCACCACCTGGGTGGCCCGAGAAATGTCCGCCGATTGCTGGGAGTCAGTCATGGTCGCCACGAGAACTCCGTGCGCTTCGAAGAGTGAGATAAAAAAAGCCGACCAGACGTAAGGCAGCTTAAGTGTGTGTTCGATGAAACGCATCGCATAGGTCAGAAGGATGATGAAGAGAGACAGGTAGATCATCTTCTTCCAGATGATTGGGTCCTTGTTGGCTTCGATATGTAGAGAGCTAGCCGTGCCCTCCTGCGAGGTGTAACGCTGGAACCAAAGAGTGATGGCGGCGAGAACGACGATTTGGGCCAGGATCGGGGCCACGAGGAGCTCTGCGTGAGGATGGAGCGTGTAGATGATGAATCCACACTCAAAGAGCATGGCGATCGTGGAGAGTAGGAGCGCCTGTGCGATGACGTGGGGTGCCTGAGCCGCGAGCTGAGAATTTCGCGTCATCCGTAGGTAGGTCATCGTGCTCGAGATGAAGCCGCCGCAGAGGCCCTGGAGCAACAGTCCTTTGCTCGCACCAACGAGGTGTGTTCCGAGGTAGCCGAGCGTCTCCAGGGAGCTGAAGAGCGCTACGATCTTGAGGAGATTCACGATGGAGGTGCCCTGAATAAGTTCGATCTCTGGTGGGACGATGAGCACCAAGACCCAGAGACAAGCCAGGATGAAAAGATCGAACCAGAGTTCTTTATTTCGCACGAAGATATTTATGGTAAAGCCTGCTTCAGTTTTGCCCGAACTTTCTCCAGCAAGACTCCGAGTTTGTTTAGTCCGGTGCGATTTCCACAATCACCCCAGTAACAATCATTCTCCGTGTGCTCGTAGAGACGTGCTTCTCCAGTGGAAAGTAAGAGGGCCTTGAGCTCAGGGTAGCGCGTGAACTTGTCCATGACGGCTTTCTCCATGAACTCATCTTTGCGTTCCTCCCAATCGGTGCGCTTGGGAATGTTCTTGTCGCGACCACGATTGGCCGATTCCATCGGATCGGGAGCGGCCTGCACCCACGCGATCAATTCTTTTTTCTCGTACTTCATGGCCTGGTAGTAGTGCTCACTAGTGGGCCACCACTGGCCATCGACAAAAATGGGGAAGAGCGCGAAGTTTGAAAACTCACCGTAGGGTTGAGAGCGTGAATAGAAGTCGATGATTTTTTCTTTGCTAGGAACAGCAGCTGTCGTGGGATATTTCTCGTAGTGAGTGGCTTTCGGTGCTGGTGAAGACGTAGCACAAGAAACGAGTAGCAAGCATAGGGCGATCAAGCGCATAAAAACTCCGTAGAAACCATTTCAGCTAGATTATGGTTTCTACGGATGAAGTGTAAACTACTCGATGGAGAAGAGGCAGTTGTTCCCACCGGTACTCTGATAGTTGCCGGCCACAAGCTTCGTGAGGAACGCCTGGGGAGTTTTCGGAGAGGCCGGAGTGGTGCCCCAGTAAACCGCGAAGAGATCTTTACCAATCATCAAGCCGTATTCAGGAAACGTGCTGTCATCTTTAGGACAGAACTTCACAGGAAGGATTTGAGTGCCATCGACGCCGTTTTGTCCGTCTTGTCCATTTTGGCCATCGCTTCCGTTCTGACCATTCTGGCCATTTGCACCAGCAAGACCTGGGATCCCTTGAACACCCGGAAGACCTTGCTCGCCATTGATACCATTAACACCGTTGCACACTTCAACGGGTTCAGATTGTGAGCTCGAGATTTTTACACCGCCCTGAGGGCAGCTAGCGCTGGCGATAATACTTTCAAGAGTGATGGAGGCGTTGGTGCCATCAGCGCCGTCTGCTCCATCTTCGCCGTCTTCACCGTCGGCGCCATTGCTACCGTTTGTGCCGTGGCACAAAGCTTTCACTTTGATGATTTCTTCTTCTTCGGAAAAAAGTCCGTCAGCGTTGTTGTCTCGGAAGGTGAAGATAGAGACACCACCCGCGGCACAAACAAGGCCTGGATCAATGTCGGAGAAATCTACGCCGTTAGAAACACCGTCGAGTCCGACGATAGTGGCGCCATTGCTGCCGCTTTTGCCATCTTGGCCGTCTTTACCGCAAGCAACGAGGGTTGTGAGGACCAAAATAAGAGAAAGGGCTTTCATCGCTTCACTCCATTGAAATGAGACCGTCAGGTCTAATGAAGCAAGCCACGTGCCGGCCCAGGTGGGCCTATATCGTATTTGATGTTAAGGAATGTCTAAAAGGTGCCAATTCGGCCTAATCGCCTAAGTTTTTGGCACCGGTGGAGCTAGTCACACTTCGCCGTGAGGAACTCGGCCTTAAACTTAATTTCAGACTTCTTGCCCTTAGAGGTAACGATATTCGTCACACCATTCATATGAGTGGGGTCGGTGATGTTCCACTGGCTGTCACCAGTCGCACCGTCTTCGCATTTGAATTTCATGCTGATCTTGGTGGGCGATTTTGTGAAGTCAGAAACTTTGCACTTCTGATCTTCTTGTTGCTTCTTGAGTCCCAAATCACCTTCGAGCATTTCTTTGGTGTAGCAAATCGTCATGCCATTCTTATCGAAGCCGACTTTTGGCATATCGGGATTCGTTTTTCCCATCTTCGCCATCATCTCTTCCATTTGCTTTCTTTGTGCAGGAGTCATGTCTTTCATGGCTTCACGCATTTTCGCCATCGGATCGATCTGCGGTTTTCCTTCGGCCGACATCTGGGTTTCAAGTCTCCATTTACCTGGCTTCATAATAAAATTGGCCAATGCAGGAGTGCAGAGAGCGGCAAGAGAAAGGGTGAACAAAAGATGTTTCATGGGGAACCTTTGTGAATTTGAATGTGCTGATGCTAGCATAAACTTATGAATGAATTACAGATTAAAGATGAGGTTGTGGGCACCGGAAAAGAGACTGTTAAAGGTGCGTTACTCATTACGCAATACGAAGGCCTGTTAGAAGATGGAACGAAATTTGATTCGTCCTATGATCGTGGTCAGCCTTTTAAATGTGTCTTCGGCACTGGCCGTGTCATTAAAGGCTGGGACATCGGATTAGTAGGAATGAAAGAGGGCGGCAAGCGTACGCTCCATGTTCCCGCCCATCTGGCCTACGGTGAGAGGCAAGTGGGGGCCTTGATAAAGCCGCACTCCAATCTTATCTTTCATATTGAACTACTCGAAGTGCTCACGCGCGATTAGTTCTACCAACTGCCTGAAGCACCACCACCGCCAGAGCGTCCACCACCCGAGCTCGATGAAAAGCTGCTTGAGCTTCTGCTCGAGCCTCCGCCTGAGGAGCTGCTGCGCGTGGGAGCGGTGTAGGTTTTGCCAAACATGGTGTATGTCGAGCCGGGCGTTTGTTTGCTGCGATGAGCGTTGAGACGACGTTTGGCTTCATGACGACGAATGAGCTGTTCGGAAAATAGCATGCGCACATTTTGCACGCTGAAATAAAGAGCGAGGCCCATAAACAGAATGGCGCCGAAGTAGAATCCGAAGACGAGTGCGACTTCCTCAGAAAATACGATAGGAAAAACTACAAAGAAGATCCCTGGATTAACCAGAAAGAAGAGCTTCACAAATAAGGTCTGTCCTGAAGTCGTCCCCAGCATGAAGGGGACCAGTGGCGTTTTCTTTTGTTGGCGAAAGATCTTAAACGCTTTGGTTTGGAGTAACCCTGCCACGATCAGGCCCAGCGTTTGCATGAGCGCCGGTAGTAAGAAAAAGCATCCGACCCAAATCAGCGCCGCATTCCATCCTCGTTCGAATTCGATTGAATCCGTCAGTTCTGGCATGGTGCTTGGGAGCGTGGAACTCCCTTTCATTTTCGCCATCACCTCATTGAGAGCGAGAGCGATGCCCTCTTCAAACTTCCCCTCACGAAACTGGGGCTTCAT
>JBEIPE010000001.1:0-49739 GCA_040377215.1 Halobacteriovoraceae bacterium | reverse complement strand
GATCGTCGTCCAGAGAGCCGTCCAGCTCCTGAGCGTCGTCCTGAGACACGCCCAATGCCAGACCGTCGCCCAGAGACTCGTCCAGCTCCTGAGCGTCGTCCTGAGACACGCCCAATGCCAGACCGTCGTCCAGAAACACGCCCGATGCCGGACCGTCGCCCAGAGACGCGCCCGATGCCGGACCGTCGCCCAGAGACACGCCCAATGCCGGACCGTCGTCCAGAGACGCGCCCAATGCCGGACACTCGCCCAGAGACGCGCCCAATGCCGGATCGTCGTCCAGACACGCGCCCAATGCCTGACCGTCGTCCAGAAACACGCCCGATGCCGGACCGTCGCCCAGAGACGCGCCCAATGCCGGACCGTCGTCCAGAGACACGCCCAATGCCGGACCGTCGTCCAGGCCCAGGAGAGCGTCGCCCAGGCTACAATCCTCGTCGCCCAGACCGTCCAGTTTACACGCCACCACGTCGCACGACTTACCGCCCGGTTTACCGCGTGCCAGTCCGTGACTACTACGGCACCCGTAACTACCACCGTCCACCAATGTATCGCCCAACTCCGTACACTCGCTACATCCACACTCCGTGGGGCTCGATCTACGTAGGCCCGGTTCGTTACGCTCGCACTTACGACTACTACTCTCACGTGCGCCGCTCTTACCCGAACTACGTGTACATGAACTGGATCTACTGGCCTACAACTGGCTACTCGAACGGTTACTACGTATTCGGCAACTACCCGTACTACGTCCACAACGGTTACCGTTACCGCTACTCAACTGTTGACTACTGTAACTACCAACTCGTTGATAGCTACACTCACCAGGTTCAGCGCACTTACTGGAACCAAGTTTGTAACAGCGGCTTCGATCAGTGTTCATACGAGCGTGATCGCTTGAATGACCGCGAGTACGACAACCGTTTCTTCTGTGCTGAAACAACTCGTGACGAAAGCTGGGATACTGGCCGCCCAACTTACGACTACCAGTATTCAGACATCAATAATGACGGTTACGATGATTCGACTCAGCCGTACCCTTACCCGGATAACTCTGAAGTGCCGGACTACGGCAACGAAGATGAAGGGCAAGATTGCTACGACTACGATTACGAAAATGATGTTTGCTACGACCTGAACTAAACGAAAGGGCCCCGAAGGGGCCCTTTTTATTTCTGCTATTTTTGAGTGGAATACCCACAGGCCTTCAGCCAATCAGGTGGCGGCACCACCAGCTTTCTTTCTTTCAAATCCATAAAGCCTACCGTGAAGCTCGCCTCTGAAGCGATCTTACCATCGCCTTTGATCATCACTTGATTGATGACCATCAACTTGCCATTCACTTCACCAGGTGATGATTGGATAGTGATCCACTCGCGGTTAACGAGTTCTCGCTTGAACTTCACAGTTGTTTCGAGCAATACGGGCCCAGCCTTCTCGCTCTTAATCCGATCGAGTCCAAAGCCGTTGGCAGTAATGAAATCCCAGCGTGCCTCTTCATAGAGCGCCAGGTACTGGGCGTTGTTAACGTGGCCGAAAGTGTCCAGGTGAAATTCCTTCACCTGGACTCGGTATTCGAATGGAGGGATCAACGAACGTCCATCAAGGCTTTACGCTTCTGAACTTCACCGTAGCGATTCGAGATCTTAGTGAATAAGTCTGAAGCGGGTGAATCAATTTCTGGTACCGCTGATGGAGAGCGGCCTTTGTCTTTACCAAACATAGAGGCAAAAGGATTGCCTGCTGCATCTTTTTTGTCGCCTGCGCCTGCACGGTATCCGCCGCCGTTGTAGCCGGCGCCACCTTCATAGCTCGCAGATTTTGACGTCATCTTAAGTGGAGTTTCTTTTTTATCGCCTTCAACACCTGGATCATTTGAAAGACCGTTCGCTGAAGCACTCGCGCCTACACCACCGCCACCACCGCTGATGGTAGGAGCTCCACCACCGCCTTTCAGTGCCGAAGGAGCATCAAATGTAGCTTTTGCATCGGCTGCGCCTTTATCAGCTGAACCGATATTACCCACTGAATTTTGTGCGCCACCGATAGCACTCGCGGCACCATCTTCGACTGCAATGTCTTCAGAAGCGGCTGTTCCTAAATTACCAAGCCCCATATTTTGGCCGCTGAAGCTTGGGCCTTTAAAGCCTGAGCCTCCAGAGATAACGCGATTACCGGCACCCAAACATTTTGAGTCTTGTGGGAACTGTAAGCAAAATCTCATTAAACCTTCATCAACGGTATCTTCCGGTGCGGTCATCTGGTCTTTAATGGCTTTAAGCGCAGCAGCTTGGCGCTTGAGTTCCTGCTCTTTCATCGCAGCAAGCGCTGCTTCACCGCCGGCCTTGATCACTTCGGCAATCATCTTGTCTTTCTCGCCGCCGTTAGGAAAAAATTGGCTACTTGGTCGAATCCCATCGCTCGATTCAATCTCAAAAAGTTTGCAGCACCCTGCATTTTCATCACACTGACCTTCGATATTTTCGGCGGTGACGAATGACATTAACTGAGACGTGATCGCCGCACCTTTGGCCAAGAAGAACATTTTGTTACGCTCTTCTGCACTAGCCGAAGCCATAATGGTTTTGCGTGAGGCTTCGATACCGGCTTCTTGACCGTTCCCTGATGCAATAGCGGTAGCCGCATCATTCTGGGCGCGCATCCCGGTCGTGATTTTGTCACCTTCGTTGTACATCTGCACACCGGTCTGAGCAGCGGTCAAAGTGTTGTACCAAGTAATAAAACTTTTGCAGCTGGGATAGTCGAAAGCTAAACCTTCATGGCGCTTACAAGTTATTTTCCCATCGATTGAAGAGACACGGCCATCACCAGCAAAATCAGTTGTGCCCTTACCGGCCGACTTGATTGCTGTACACTTCTGCATCCCCACAACCACTGCTCGAAGCTGTTTCGATGCTTTGACCGCCACACACTGGTTGTAAACGGTTTGTAGTTGGCTTTTGTTACTTGCAGTAACGGTCTCAGTTAACTCACAACCTGAAGCTACCAAGCGACACACTTTCGCTTTAAGTTGCGTTGTAGGATTTGCTAAATTGAATGTTACACTCAAGCCTCCACTTTCAGATTCACTTGCGCCGCTGCCTACAAAATAACTTTGGCAAGATCTGACGCTCTGAAAGTCAACTTCCTCTGTTACGTCCTTGAAGCGAGTGATCGAAGTATCACTTCCCAGTTGGCAGTCTGGCGTATTCGCAGTGCACGCTGTTGTGGGCACGCAATCTCTTGCTGAAATCTGCCTCTGAATTTCAGGCAAACATGCCGCCTGATTTCTAAAATCACTCATTTCCCCGCTACGGCCGGCGTTGCGATATTTGCCTCCACCCTCTGGGTTGAATGCTGAGTCTTCAACAGTAGTCTCTGTAGTCTCTGCCGTCTCAGGAGCCGGATCTCCGCCATCAGTTTGGGTTGGTTCTGTGTGGAGCGCGCCGCCTGGTAATGGACCACATTCTGCTGGTCGGTGAATGAGAGTCATGCCCGGTGGAGGGTTACATTCATCTATCTGATACGCAAAAGAGCTTTGCGAAACGATAAGCACCAGAAGAGCAGGCAGCATAGATTTTGATTTCATAAAGTTCTCCGCTATCCTTGTCGGTCAAAAAGACCAATTCTTGAGTCAATTATAACGGTACTGCGCCTAAGCCCATGAATGGGCGAAGGCGAAGAGGTCTAATGTATTGATTTTTAAGGCTCAGGCACCCAGGCGGGTGCCTTGGATTTGGGGCAGTTTAGCCCTTTTTCCCGCCCTTCTTCTTGAGAATGAACAGAATCAAGGCAGCTAGGCCAAGACCCGCGAAAATCAGCATATCGCTGTCGTCGCCTTCTTTTTTACGAACTTGGGTCTTCTGGGTAGAGATGTCCACTTTGTCGCCATCTGGAATGAAGGTCGTCTCGGCCAATGAACTATCGTTAGAACCGAGGTTGAGATTGGTTCCGGCATCGGCTTTCTGACGGAAGACACGCATAGAAGCGATCACGCCGTCGAAAATGCCTTGGTACTGATCGTAAAGATCTTTTGCTACTGAGAAAGTAATAGCTACGCCCAAGTCTTCTTTCACAGTTGCTAAGTAGCGTGTGTAAAAACCAGGAACTTCTGAAGCCAAGTGAAGAGCGTCTACCCACTGGTGTGAGTTCACGTCGGTACTCTTTGTCCACTTCGGATCAGAGACTTGCACTTTACCGCCTGGCAAAGTGTAGGTTTTACTTTTTTTCAAGTAGGCCGTGTACTCTTCCATGCTGTCCTGCTCGCCACGACGTTTGGCGGCCAAGATAATAATGGCTTCTTTTTTGCTCGCTTCATTTTCTGATTGGCAAACATACTCGGAGCCTTCCAAAGCACACTGCCAGCCAGATGGGAGTTCAAACTCACAGTATTGATTGGAGAAACGCTTGGCCCAGGCTGGGCCAATCATAAAAGCAACAACAACAGCAGATAGAATGAAATGTTTCATGAGGCAGAGTCCTTGTTAGTAATCTTATTCTAACTCAAACCCTAACAGGCTCAACCATTGATTTTTGGGGACTTATTCTTCATCCGAGCGTTTGAGTCCATTGCTACTAAGTCCACGGGCCACGGTGCCCTCTTTGATTGGATGCTTATTGGAGAAACGTGAGGTGATCTTAAGCACGGCCTGATCAGCGTTCACTTGAATCACGACAGCGCGAGCCAGCAGGACGTTGCCGCCGAGATAATCGAAGTGAAATAGATCGAAGCGCTGACCGTTGCGCACATCACTGGCGAGGCCCTTATCGATGATGATAAATTGTTTCTTGGGAGACAGTTTGGCGACGGTCGCCTCCAGCTCGTATTCCTTGAAGGCCTGATCGGCCAGCATCGTCGTATCCGGTTCAGAGCGTGAGGCGAGAGAAAGCATAATCAAAGAGCCGGTATCGTAAGAACGCACGTTGGTAAATGTCTGGTAGCGCGCTTCAAGTCGCCACTTCTTACCCAGCGCAATGTTCGCACCAACGTAAGGCGCCATGTACTGACGGTTAATAGAATTATAGATCTGGCTACCGCCAGTATTGATCACCGGCTTGTCACTTGGTTCGTCGGTGTAGGCATCTTGATTAAGTGATTGCACGCCTTGCGCACCGGCCACCAGCGCGAAGTATTTCCACGCCAAAGCACCCTCAACTTGCCAATTAATTTCAGGACTAAGTGATGTGCCTGGTCGACGGTAATGCAAACGTCCGCTTAAAAAATTCTGTGAAGGGTGACGATAGCTCATCACGAGACCCGCTCCGTAATCTCCTCCATCGTCACCTAGAACAAAGTCTTTGGTGAAATCAGTGCCCTCAAAATCAGGATTGCTGTAAGGGCGATATTTGTAAAAACCTTCTAAGGTATAAAACAATCTTCCTACCGGCTCTAAACCATAACTCAACATCCCGCCGAGACCCTGCAATCCTGTGGAGGTAATAGATTCAATATCATTACTCGTATTCAAGACATCGGCTCTGTTCTGGCGGAAGTTCGCGTTGAAAGTGAACTGCAGATCTTTTGTCAGGCCGTAGGTTCCAAAGAATTCGCCTTCGATATAGGAGAAACTTTCCCCACTCTCAAAAGGAACTTCTTCTGTATCTACGTCATAGCGCGAAGACGAACTCCAGCTACGCACAGTTCCCATGATCTCGGTGCCACCATCTTTGATAATCTGGCCTGGCGGAACATAACTGACCTGGCCCCAGGCACTGAAGCTTGCGAGAACAATGATAAGTGCGAGACGTTTCATTGTTTCCCCGGAGCGTACATGGAGGATTCGTCCGCCTGCTTAAACCGATGGAGATCGGCCTGCTGGAACCAAACGCCATTATGTTTTTGGAAGAGGCATACACCTTTCACAGGAAGTGCTGTGCAATCTTGAAACTCGCGTTGAGCAACCGTCATTGCATCTGTTAAAGCGACTGGGTCGGTAAATCGGCCAATGGTGAGAAAGCCTTTGTCTTTTTCGCTCGGACGGTGCTCACGCAATTCCACATGTTCACGACAAATCTGCGTGAGGGCTTCGGCGCAATGTGAAAGATCGGTGAGTTCTTGAGGGTGTAAAAACAGCGTCATCTTGCGTGCGCGAGTGTACACATCAATACCGGTAAATCCTAAAGACAAGCTGTCTTGATCATCGGGAAAGAAACCTTCCATCTCTTCAACGATCTCATCCTCCAGGCTTGCGAGCTCGGTTGTAGGGATTTCAAACGGTGGAACGATGGGCATGAATACAGTGGGGTTCGTGAGCAGCTTTTCATCATAGCGCCCACGATAGCTCTGAATTTTTTTGGCGAAGTGGTTGTCCTCGAAAAAGGTCAACCCGACGAATAATTTAGTCAACATATGGCAACACCCGCTCCCCTAATGATAAAGGGAGCGGACATGGCCAGCAATGCGAAACTTACTTAACTGGGTTGAACAGGGCCGCGGGACCCATTTCTTCTTCAATTCGGAGAAGCTGATTATATTTCTCAATTCGGTCTGAGCGAGATGCTGAACCGGTTTTGATGTGCCCTGCCCCACTCGCAACAGCGAGGTCGGCAATGAAAGCATCAGCTGTTTCCCCTGAGCGATGAGAGATGATCGCCTTAAAGCCCGCTTCGTACGCGAGTTTCAAGGTGTCGAAAGTCTCAGACAGAGAGCCAATCTGATTCACCTTCACCAAAATGGCGTTGGCCTCTTTGTTATCAATACCGCGCTTGAGAATCTTGGCGTTGGTCACAAACAAGTCGTCACCGATAATGGTCGTCTGTTGACCCAAGGCCGCGTTGAGCTTCATCCAACCGGCGCGATCGCCTTCATCCAGCCCGTCTTCGATGGAGTAGATCGGAGCGAGCGTCATGAGTTTTTTGTAGTAATCAATCATCTCTTCAGAAGTCCACTCACGTCCCTGCATAACGTATTTCTTTTTGGCGTCATCCCAGAACTCGCTCGCAGCGCAATCCAACGAGATCGACACATCCACACCGACTTTGTAGCCGGCCTTATCGATCGCCTGCAAAATACAGGCGATGGCTTCTTCATGACTCTCCAAGCTTGGAGCGAATCCGCCTTCGTCACCCACGTTGGTTGAGTGACCTTTATCGTGGAGTACTTTTTTCAAGTGATGGAAGATCTCGACGCCAGCACGAAGATTCTCACCGAAGCTTTTCTTCATGTGGGGAACAACCATGAATTCTTGAATGTCGAGGTTGTTCGACGCATGTTCACCACCATTGATGATATTCATCAACGGAGTGGGCAAACGCATCTTGCCTACAGGGTTTGGCACTTTCAAATCTTCTGAGAGGTAGCGATACAAAGGCTTATTGCGCTCTAAAGCGCCAGCACGGCAAGCCGCCATAGAAACACCGAGGATGGCATTTGCGCCAAGCTTCTCTTTATTTTCAGTTCCGTCGAGACGAATCATCAACTCATCAAGGGCACGTTGCTCAAGGACAGATTTACCAATGAGGGCGGGAGCAATAATCTTGTTGATGTTATCCACCGCTTTCAAAACACCTTTGCCCATGTAGCGAGCCTTGTCGCCATCACGCAACTCCAAGGCCTCTCGTGATCCTGTAGACGCACCTGATGGAACAGAAGCGCGACCGCACTTACCGGTATCGGTGGTGACATCAACTTCTACGGTTGGATTGCCGCGAGAGTCGAGAACTTGACGAGCATGAACACGAGTAATGAGTGACATGGAGAACTCCTTATTTTGGAGTCCCCATTCTAGTCAGCTAGCAGCTTGGGCTCAAGCTGCTTTTTTGCTGGGGAGCTGCAAGAAAGGAATGGCCCATTCTGGCGGTTTAAGGCTGGTCTTAGGAAACGGCAGCTTGTTGGCGACAAACTCGTCAAAGAAGGTCGGTACATAGCCGGTAGGCGCCATTTGGCCGATAAACTTACCATTTTCGTCTTTGCCGGTTTGAATCCAGCGGAAGATGTCTTTCACGATATAACGACCATGCTCATCTACACCCAAGACTTCTGAGATGTGCGAGGTGCGTCGACCACCGTCGTGGTAGCGCGCACACTGCACGATCATGTGCAAAGCGCTTCCGACCATTTTGCGAATGGAATCTGGTGGAATCTTGGTCTCCCCCATCAGGCACAGTGTTTCGATACGAGTGCAGGCATCAACGGGCGTGTTGGCGTGGACAGTTCCCATCGAGCCATCGTGACCAGTGCCCATGGCGTTCAAAAGATCCAAGGCTTCCGTACCGCGCACTTCCCCGACGATGATACGATCTGGGCGAAGACGAAGAGCCGACTCAACCAAGTCCCGGATCGTGACTTCTTTAACACCACGCTCAGGATTGGCCTTGCGTGTTTCGAAACGAACCACGTGGTCAGCTTTAATCTGAAGTTCGGCGGAATCTTCGATGATGAGCAAGCGTTGGTGCTTGGGCATGCGACCGCCAAGCACGTTGAGCATCGTCGTTTTACCAGAACCGGTACCACCACTCACGAGAGTGTTTTTACCGATATACATACAGCAATCCAAGAAGCGCGCAGCCTCAGGAGAGATCGAGCCAAAGTTAATGAGATCTTTCAGAGTGAGTTTTTCCTCTGAGAATTTACGAATCGCAACAGTGACACCACAACGGGCCATCGGCGGAATAACCACCGCGATACGACTACCGTCTGGCAAACGAGCATCCAAACGTGGATTGTCCGCATCGATCACACGACCTACAGACTGAGCGATGGCACGCATCGATGCCATCAACGATTCGTCATCACGGAATTTATTCGGAACGCGGATACACTGGCCCTTGCGCTCAATGAAAATATCCGACGGGCCGTTAATCATGATTTCAGATACGGTAGGATCCTTCAGCAAATCGCTGATGGGTGCAAGCAAGGTGGCAATCGCGTCCTTAAAGACTTCTGACATGACCTGGTATCCTTATTCGTAATCTTTGGGTGTCCAAACTTCCGGATCATTTTGTCCCGCAAGCCCGCGCACCGCACGTGGCTCATTCTTCTTAATCACAGTAATTTTTCCGTCGTGCTTGCTTGATGGGCAATAGAATGAAAACTCTCCTGCCGTATCAAAAGTCGCTTCAGCTTCAGCGATTTTTCCTTTGTTCGCAGCCAGGAATACTTTGTGGCCTTGCACCAATAAACAATCCGGCTCTTCAACGGTGGAAGTGACGTAGAACTTCACCTTCTCACCCTGAAAGACAGTAAGATTTTTTGGGTAATACCCTTCTTTTGTCACGATCACACTTATCTCGCGACGAGGCACAATTGGCTCCGCCACAGCGTGGACGCTCAAAAATACCATCAACCATAGGACTCTCATAGGCCTCTCCCGGAGGTTATTCCTAGTACTTATCGGCTGATGCGGTAGAAATCTAAAAGGCTCGGAAATCTTTCTTAGACAACGTAAGGAGATGATTCTTTTAAGGCGCTTAGAGCGTTTTTGGATCCTTGGCAGCACTCAACTTTGCTAACGCCTATTCATGGACAAATTTGGTCGGCCTTTGTCTTTGAAGTGCGTCGCAAAAGTATAGTCACTTTAAGTGATGCATATTTCTCCCCCGACGCTAAGCAGAATTCAAATTCTATCACCGACAAAATCTTACAGCACACAGATGAGTGAGTTTTCATCTGCGACAAACATAAACTTACAACAAGTTTACGTGAGTTTTTTATTTGGACAGACACTCCATCTACACGAAAAAATCACTGACACAAAACCCACGCTTAACGGATTTAAGTGCGGTCACGGAGGACAAATGAAATTCACTGCAAACTTTTTCGCTTTGGTTCTGGCGCTTTCAGTAGCTACGAATGGCTACGCGTGTTCAGAAGATGGCTCTACGGGTATCGCTCCGGACAACAACATGTACATCCCAGCTAACCTCAAAGGGGTGAAGACTGGTTTGACTGAAGAGCAGTTCAACGCTGTCATCGACAAGGTTGAAACTCTTTACGCACCGATCATTTCTTCTATGGGTGCGACTCTGAACGTTTCTCGTGCATGGGAAGACGGTACAGTGAACGCTTACGCTTCTCGCTCAGGCACGACATGGCAGGTTGCTATGTTCGGCGGTCTCGCTCGTCACGAAACCATCACTGAAGACGGCCTTGCCTTGGTTGTTTGCCACGAAATCGGTCACCACATCGGCGGCGCTCCTAAGAAAGGCGGCTGGTTCGGTTCAACTTGGGCTACTAACGAAGGTCAAGCTGACTACTTCGCGACTCTCAAGTGCTTGCGCAAAGTATTCTTGAACGACGACAACGCAGCAGTTGTTCGCGGCTTGGGTGCTCCTGATGAATTGAAGAAAGCCTGCCGCAAAGAATTCTCTAAGCGTGTTGATGAGAACATCTGTATCCGTAACGGTATGGCGGGTCTCTCAGTTGCTAAATTGTTCCAAGCTCTTCGTAGCGCCACAGTTGTTCCGGACTTCAAAACTCCAGACGCTGGAGTCGTAACTGCTACCAACCACAACCACCCTGCTTACCAGTGCCGCTTGGATACATACTTCCAAGGCGCTCTCTGCTTGATGGACGATGCTACTGACGTGAGCCAAACTGATGAGAAAGTTGGCACATGCCACCCTTCAAACGGTGACACTCTCGGCAACCGCCCTCTCTGCTGGTTCAAGCCGACGCTCTAATCTTTTTTGTCTTCGACAAAATTTTAGAAAGGACTCCGAAAGGAGTCCTTTTTTTTTGGAGAAATGACTCGTGATTGAACTAAAACCCATGACGGCCGAAGCCTACAAACATTTCACTGAACTCTCTATGCTGGATTATGCTGAGGCCAAGAGCCGTGCTGAAAGGCTCACTCTGACTGAAGGTCATCGCATCGCTCACGATGCGTGGGCGTCGCTTCTCCCACAAGGACAGCACACTCCCCTGCATCACTTCTATACAGCGTGGAAAGGTGAGCAAGATATCGGCATGGTGTGGTTCAAGGAAGAACGTGATTGGAGCACACCTTACGGTTATCTCTACCAAGTTTGGATCTGGGATGAGTTTCAAGGCCAAGGATTGGGCGAAGCGGCCATGAGGGCCCTTGAAGCTAAACTTAAAGAGATCGGACTGCCGCGCCTACGTTTGCATGTCTTTGCATTCAACGAGCGTGCACGGAAGCTTTATGAAAAAATGGGCTATGAGACGACGAATATTGTGATGGTGAAAGAATTGGAATAAAAAAGGCTCCCGAAGGAGCCTTTTTTTAAGAATTACTTCTTCTTCGGGGCAGCTGGAGCAGCTTTCGCTTCCTCACCTGGTTTAGAAACTTTGAAGAGTTCGACTTCGAACACCAAAGTTGCGCCGCCTGGGATTTTTGGAGGAGCACCAGCGTCGCCGTAAGCGAGATCAGCTGGGATC
The DNA here is from genome assembly GCA_040377215.1 of Halobacteriovoraceae bacterium. GTDB lineage: Bacteria > Bdellovibrionota > Bacteriovoracia > Bacteriovoracales > Bacteriovoracaceae > UBA6144. Next base: position 38,401 of record JBEIPE010000001.1, on the reverse strand, counting down.
ACGAACTTAGTTTTGCCGCCGACTTTCATCAACTGAAGGCCTTCAGTCCAACCCTTGATCACACGGTTAAGTGGGAAAGAGATGGTTTGGCCGCGCTCAACTGAAGAATCGAACACTGTGCCGTCTTGAAGTGTGCCGTGGTAGTGAACTTCAACAACGTCTTCAGGTCCTGGAGTGGCACCTTCGCCAGCTTTGATCTCTTTGTAAGCAAGACCAGAAGCCGTCGTCTTAACGCCTTCTTCTTTGCTGAATTTTTCCAAGAAAGCTTTGCCGCCTTCTTTTTCTTGAAGAGCCGCTTTATCCATACGCTCTTTGAAAAGACCTTGGATCTTCTGTTGGTAAACGGCCATGTCTACTTCCGACTTCTCGTTCTTTGCAGAGGCAGAGAGACCTTTGTAGAGAGCGCTCATTTCTTTATCTGTGAGGTTCAAACGCTGAAGGTTTGAGCCAAGCATAAAGCCCATGGCGTAAAAAGTTTTATCAGCATCATTCTCAAGTTTGACGCTTTTTGGATCACTACCGCTGTTGCAACCGACGAGAGCAAGTGATGCCGCGCCGATCATCAGCCATTTTGCTGCTTTCATTTATAAATCCTTTTAAGGGTTAAAAAGTTTCTCGTTAGGTTAAACCGACTCTTCATGTTTGCCAATCATTCTACGAGCTTCCGGGCCCGTATCCACAATAATCCTACTAACGCAGCTGCACCAAATAACGCTGAGGGAAGGCCCACAGGAATTTCTGCACCATGAAAAGTCAGGTTAAAGCACACATGATCAAGCAGAGCGAAAAGCACACCAACCAGGAAGGCCCCGTCAGTCATCTCACGCCATGGACTTCCACGATAACGACTTAACTGGCGCAACAAAAGCGGACCAAGGAGGCCCAGGAAAGAAAACACTCCAAACTGCGTCACAACCCAAAGCGTGGCGACAAAGGCCAAGAGTAAAGAGCCGCGCACGATCTTATCAACGGGAACACCGAGCCCACGACACTGGCCCACTCCCAGCAACAAGGCTTTCCAGGATTGGCGATGACGAATCATAAACACTAGTAACGGGAGCCAAACAAAGAACGAAAGTCCCCAACCTACGGGCGAGAGTGTCTGCATACGGCCAAACCATAGCTGCTCAGGAAACTCACGATTAAAGGCCATGGCCATAAACTGCATGACAGCAAAAAGTGAACCCACAAATAAGTTCACGCTGAGACCCAGCAGAAGAATCACACGAAAATCTCCACCCGATCGCCAGTGGGTATGACGAGACATGAGCCAAAGACCTGCACTCAAAATAAGGCCGATGACAAAGGCCGTATCCGCTAGATTGCCTAGACTCCATCCAAAGCCTTCTAACAAATAGGCCAACATGATGATGAAGACAGCGGCGCCATCCATGCCCAGCGTACTGGGGGAAGCCAGCTCGTTTCGACCGGTGATTTGTACGATTGAGCCAGCAAAAGATAGCAGCAGACCAGCAGCGGCGGCCGTCAGAAAACGAAGGATGTCGAATTCCCAACTCAAGGCAGCCTCGCCCATGAAAGTCCTGTTACAGCAGGAGTCAAAGTCCAACTCTCTTGCGGGTGCAAGGGCACATCACCATGATGAACGAGCAGCAAATATTTTCCGGTCGTAAGCCAGTCTTGCAACAAACTCCAAAGCTCCGTTTGGCGCTTTTGATCTAGGGATTGAAATGGTTCATCCATAATCCACACATCACACTCAAGGGAGCGCATCATGAGAATCTTGACCCATTGGTTCTCTCCACCTGAAAGCTGCGATACCTTACGCGGCCACCAACTCTTCACAGCACTCTCCTGCCACCAAGCAAGGGTGCGCCAATCAGCGTGGATATGACGATGACGGGTAATATCCCACAGCACATCCATCACAGCTTCTACGGTGAGGTCTTGGAAAGGCTCAAGCGGTGCTTGATCGGTAAAACCCAGAAGTGTTGTCGGAAAAAGTCTCGGCCAATGGAGTTTAAGTTCCTCGAGAAAACTTGTTTTACCGGCACCGTTCGGTGCTGCAAGGCGATGACAAATGCCGCCATTAAGCGACATATCCACACACCAGTGGAGCTGACTTCTTAAAAGTGAGTGGTCTATTTTTATGTGCAGCATAACTTCTTCCATGATTCTAAAGTCCCTCGTACAATGTGTCTCGGAGGATATCTATGTCGCTGCAAACTCATAATGAAATCGAACTGGAAAAAGCGCTTAAAGAACTCACTTCGACCCAAATGGGCCGTCGCTTGTTTCTCCAGGCCGCACCACTTTTGATCGCGAGCGCCTGCGCTACAAAATCATCCAAGGAACGTTTGCGCGAAGGCGACAACTCTGGGCAAAAAACAGAGCTCACCCCTGCTGACGAACTTAAGATGACGGCGGAAGTTTTGCCACAGATGAGAAAAGACTATCCGCCAATTCAAAACTCCGAATTGCAAAGCTATGTGAACAACATTGGCCAGCGTATCGTGCGCGCCAACAACTTGGGCGGCAAGCCTTACAATTACACATTCACTGCGGTGGATGTGAATTACGTAAATGCCTTCGCGCTTCCAGCAGGCACAGTGATGGTAACAGCGCCTTTGATCACTATGGCGGAAACAGAAGCAGAGCTTGCTGGCGTGATTGGACACGAGATCGGTCATATCAAAGCGCGCCACACAGCTGAGCGCATGGAGATGGCGAAGCAATCTGAGAAAAAAACGTGGCTCTACGGCGCAGTTGGTGGACTCCTTGGTGGGGCCGCTGGTTTTGGTCTTGGTAAAATGCTGTGCAAACCGAAAGACAACGAATGCCTCCAGAAAGCTGCGCTCTATGGCGCGGCTGCGGGTGCTGGCGGTGGTCTCTTAATTCAGAAATACGCTTTTATGGCGAACTCACGCGAAGATGAAATGGAAGCTGACCGCATTGGCTTCCGAACATCTCTTGCTGCTGGCTACGATCGCAATCATGTTGGAACATTTTATTCAAAACTTCTCGAGATGGAGAAGAAGGCCAAAGGTGATGGTAATAAATTGCTCGCCTCTGTGACTGATGCCATGAGTACGCACCCACCTTCAGAACAACGTGTGAAGCAGATGAATCAAATGGCGGCAGAAGCTCCGTTGAAAACGGGCGCGATTGTCAGCACGAAAGAGTTTGAAAAGATGCAAACCATTGCAGGACGCTACGGCAAAAAAGCTTAGAGTTTCTCTTTCCAGGTTTCAGTAAACCGTCTCATAAAACGTATCTGCGAGGGGCCCGGAGTCAGGGCCCCTACGTCCTTCACATTCCACAAGCGGCCTTCACCTTTGAGTAGCTGAAACTTGCTGCCCGGCTTAATTTCACTAATCCCCACCAAGGCTTCTTTACCTGTTAAGGCCTTGCGCCACTTCTCACCCCAACGAACATAAGCGAGCGTGCTATCAAAAGAACGAATGCGATCGTTGCGTGTCCAGAAAAGAACGGGACCATCATTCACCATCAAAAGCTCTGGTAATTTGTTGCCACGAATTTCGCCGAGGAAAAAATAGATGGGGTGATGCAGCTTCTTTTGGGCCAATAGATATTGCTTCTCATTGGCCGCCCACAAACGCAGCCGCAAGACTTCTGTCGGGCAGTTGGATAAATGGGCCTCGAGCGTTTTGAGTGTTTTCTCAGTGACTTCAAAAGGGTCAAGCCCACGTGTTTTGATTTGCACCAACTTTGGAAGTCCGGCCTGATTCAAGCGACGTGTGGTCTCCCCTGATTCATCATAAAACACCGTCTTGTCCTTAAAGGTTTTCAGCGTCTTTTGGGCGAGAAAAATGCCTCCACCGTAGCGCTCACCTTTGAACGCCTTCTTTTCTACTGGATGAAAAAGTGAAATGCCTTTCAAACGAGAATCATCGAGTAGCTCAAGCTCGGCTAACACGCCAGTGACCGGAGCAGAAAGAGAAACAATCTCGTGCTTAATTTGGCAGGCGAAAATCGGTAGCGCCCAAAGCAGGGCGAGAAGACTAAAAGCCTTCTTCATCAAGTAACCGGTTCGCGAGTTGATCACAGTGCTCGTTTTGTGGATGACCATTATGCCCACGAACCCATCCGACTTTTAGCTGGGGGAACTTGGCTTTCATTTGATCGAGCTCTTGCCACAGCTCAAGATTTTCAGGCGTTTTCCCATCGGCTTTCTTCCAGCCTTTAGACTTCCACCCTGGAACCCATTGATTGATTCCATCCACCACATACTTTGAATCGGTGAAAAGCAGAACCGGATCGGGATGATTGAAAGGCTGTCCAAGGAGGTGCTGCTCAAACTGGTGGTAAGCTCCAATGACGGCTTGGATTTCCATTTTGTTATTAGTGGTCAGCGACTCATGTCCGCAACTCTCAAAAACGATGGTGCCGTCTTGTGTTTGGGCCACACAGGCCCAAGAACCAGGACCTGGATTTCCGCGGCAGGCCCCGTCTGTGTAAAGTGCGAGACCGGCCGGATGATTTTGTAATTCTGCAGGGGCCGGCAAAGGGCCGTTTTTTGCTGCTGTTTCCTTCGGCAAGGCCTGGACTTGCTCACGAAGAACATTCAAGGCAGCAAGGACAGGAGCTTGATTGAGATCATGCGCTTTCAAAGCGGCTTCAATACGATCGAGTGCTTGGAGATGTTTTTTCATAAGAATCTAGCCTCATTTAACGCTTCGCACCCTCTTTCCAAGAGGCCGGCGCCGGGTGTATCTTACCTGCCATCAAGGGGATCGCATTGGGGCCGAGATTTTCTATCAAAGTCTATAAGCAATACTTCAACTTTGCAGCCTCTCACTTCATGATTTTTGAAGATGGGACCCGCGAACCGTTGCATGGCCATAACTATCGCGTGATGGTTAAGGGCGAAACACCTGAGCTCAAAGGTGACATGGTTTTCGACTTCCTCGACATCAAACCTGTCGTGCGCGAAGTCTGTGATTCACTCGACCACAAACTGATCATTCCTAAAGATTGTCCTCGTTTGCGTATTGATACTGCCGGTAAGAACACTGTCATCACGACTCCTGACGAATCGATCTTTAGTATTCCAAGTACTGATGTCCTGTTGCTCCCGATTCAAAACTCAAGTGCTGAATTGATGGCCGTTTATATGGCCCAAGAAATTCGCCGAATCGTGCTCGAGCGTCATGGCTTTTGTTTTGCTACTCTTGAAGTTGAAGTTGAAGAGACTCCTGGTCAGTCTGCTGTATATGTTCATAAGGAAGAAGCATGATTTTCACCGAACTCCCTCCTGGTAAATCAGTTGAGGGCCACCCTATTCCTGCCTTCATGACTGATGTCAAAGCCGATAAGTACATCTACCTCATCGGTGGAACACACGGTGACGAAGTAGAAGGCATCCATGTTCTTAAAGAGCTATTCGCTTGGCTCAAAAATGAACACTCGCTTAAGGATCTGCCAATCGTTGTTGTGCCTATTCTCAACGTTGATGGTTATCGCGCTTCAACTCGTGTGAATGCTCATATGGTTGATCTCAACCGCAACTACCCAACCAAAGATTGGACACCAGAGGCCAGCCAGAAAAAATACAATCCAGGGCCAAAGGCACTCTCAGAACCAGAAAATCAATTTTTGGTGCGGTTGCTAGATAAGTTCAAGCCAGGATTTATCCTTTCATTCCATACCTGGAAGCCGATCTTGAACTACAACGGCGACTGCCAAGATGTGGCCGAGTACCTCTCAACTTTCAACAGCTACCCTATCGCTGGTGACATCGGTTATCCGACACCAGGATCATTCGGATCATTCGTACCTGAGAAGTATCAGGCCGGAGTGCTGACGTTTGAGTGCCCACCACTCGCTGATGATAAAAACCTGAAGGATATTTGGGTGGAGAATGAGAAGGGTTTGAAGAGCTTCATGCAGAGTGATCTGCTTCTCAAAAAGATCTAACAAAAAAGCCCTCTTTCGAGGGCTTTTTTATTTCTAGCTAGCTTTAGTAAATTTGATCACTTCGACAGGACAGGCTTCGGCGGCCTCTGTGATTTTCAAACCATCATCCAGTGGTGCTCCAGCACGAATCAAACAAGTGTCTGAGGTGACTTCGAAAACTTGCGGATAGATATCTTCACAAGCGTTGCAAACGATGCAACCTGGTTCAATCCAAACTTTTAAAATGTTGAAGTTCGCTACAGCTTCGCCAGCAGGAGCGGCCACACCGGCGCCTGCGCCCGCGAACTGAGCAGCGAAAGCTGGGTTGGTGGCGATAATGAGCTGAGTTCCTTTGCCTGGAACGGTGTCAGCGATAAAACTGCGAATCGGGATATCGATAGGTGGTTTGCTGTTTTTGACGACATCAAGCCTGTTGCGCTTAACGAAGTTCTCTACGCCATCCAAAGAGTCCATAACAAGCTTACGGAACTTCGGACCTTTCATATCAAATTGGAAAGCCACACCATCGCGGGTAGAGCTCAATTCAACTTGAACCATCGCCTTATCTAGGCCCTTAGCACCAAGAAGTTCGATGAAGCCTGGGCCCATGTCGACTTCGATACCGAAGCTTGATTTTTTCACTTCAAACTTCTGAGACACTTCTGCCTGAGTAGGATTGCCGAATGGATTAAAAAGGCGAAGCTTCACGATATCAATCGCGGCCGGCTCCTTTGCACTGTTCCACTTGAATCCAAAAGCAAAGAGATTGCCACCTTTAGATGGACGCAAAATGCTGAGCTTTGGTTTGCCGAAAAGAGTTTCGAAGGTCCCGAACAACATGCTTATGACCGCAAGGCCAATCACCAAGTTGACGACAGCGAAAATCGCTACTCCCATTGCTATGAGGCTGGATGTCACAGATTTCTCTCCTGAGTGTGAAGACCCCTGAAGTATAGCCTAACCCAGCGGAAAAATGAAAGCGCTCCGGGGGACTTTTGTGGCCGATTAACGCGTTTCTAAGTAAGATGGCCGACGATGGGACGCCGGATTTTATCTTATTTGAACCTTTTTTGGGCCTATACCACCATTCCTTTGGTGTTCTTCTTGTTCGTCACCCCACCCACCCTGCTCGTGATCCCGTTCCCCCTGAGATGGCGCTTGCGTGTCGTGGGCCCGTTCTGGCGGTTTTTTGGCAACTACACCCTTCGCTTTGGTTGCTGGGCCAGTCTCTACGTGGAAGACCATCGTCAAAAAGAGTTACGCACATACCCTCCCAAGGGTCTCTATATCGCTAATCATCAAAGCTTTCTCGATATCCCCATGACCCTGAGTCAGTTTCAGGTTCCGCCCATTATGAAAAAAGAAGTGCTCTACATTCCATTGCTGGGAATTCTAGGCTGGGCGGCCGGTTCACTGGTCGTAAGCCGCGGTAAACGTGATTCGCGGAAGAAAGTTTTTGTAAAAGCGCGCGATCGATTGGTGAAAGATAATTTTGCCGTTCAATACTATCCAGAAGGGACTCGCTCTAAGGCCGGTATTCCGCGCCAATATCAAGGTCTCAAAGTCACATTGTTGCAATTGGCCTGGGAAGAAAAAGTCCCGGTCATTCCCGTCAGCATTTACGGCACTCACGATGTGATTGATAGTTCTGGAGTTATAAACGTGGGCAAGAAACTCGGGATCATTTCTCATCCGGCGATGATTCCGGCGGACTATCCGGATGCCAATAGCTTCGCGCGTGCGTGTTGGGCGCAAGTGCTTAAAGGTCATTCTCAGTTGCAAGCTTTGCTCGAAAATTAATAACCACACGCCAATCATTATCAAAGCGCTGCAAGAGTCCCCAGTTTGTTCCGTCGCGACCCATGCCCCAAGCAAATTCATCCCGACAATCGATTCGTTGTGACAGTCCATTAAGAAATGCTTTCTCGCGATCTTCGGGAATAGTCCAACGATGGAACGGCAGAAGAACTTCCGGCAGAATCCCTTGAGCGGTAACATCTGCACCGCCTTTCGTAGGCCACTGGCCCGTTTTGAGTCCCGTTGTCGATTTGACTGGCCCGATACTTTCACGCTGAAGGGCAATCAAACTGCCGATAGTACCTAACTCTTGTGCCGCTTCCGCAAAAAGTGTTCTGACATAAGTCCCCGAGCTCACCGTGACACGTAAACTGAGGAACGGATACTGCCAGCGCACCACCTCTAGAGAATGAACAAAGCGCTCAACAGGCTCTTTCTTAATCTCTACACCTTCCCGTGCCCACTGGTGCAAGGCCTTGCCCTGAAACTTAGTGGCGGAATAAACATGTGGGGCTTGCCAGTAGGTGCCCAAGAATTTTTTTCGAAGAGTCTCTTGTATGAAGGCCTTATCAAAATGACCGATCACTTCAGAAAGATAACGAGACTCATCTACTTGTGTGATCTTCCCTTCCCAGTCTCCAGTATCCGTCTCGCGACCTAGGCGACCGACGGCGAGATAGGTTTTAGGTAGGAATTTATGAACAAGATCGTTGAGCCGAGCGGCCCCACCAATACCAATCAGCAAAACACCACAGGCGAATGGGTCCAACGTTCCAAAATGGCCAATTTTACCGAAACCGTCCGGCAGATGTCGTTTAAAGTGGCGGACAACATCAAACGAGCCCGCACGCGCTGGCTTGAAGACATTGAAGATGAGCGGGGGAAGAGTTTTACTCTTCGTTGTCTCCACGTTCGCCTTTCAGAATTTTGTCGATACGTTGCTCGTCTTCATATTGAGAGTCATAGATGAAGAGGAGCTCTGGAGTGTGGCGCACTTCTAAGCGAGCTGCGAGTAAGGTACGAATTCGTCCTTTCACAGCATCAATGGCTTCAGAGATTTCACCACGTTTTGCGGTGTCAAAAGTGTCCCACCAAACTTTCGCGTTCGCGTAGTCATCAGTGAGTTCCACTTTTGTGATGGTAACAAAAGTCAGGCGTGAGTCGTTCATGTCACGACGAAGAGCGGAGTTGATCCCGTTTTTGACCAACTCCTCGTACTTCATTTTCGCATGTGGGTTCCCACGGCCTGCCATAAATACCTTTAAAGTGTCGGTTGTGAGCTGTTCTCAAGTGTACGTTTACGTGTTTCCATAATGTAAGCTTCGACCAAGTCGTCTACGCGCACATCATTGAAGTTCTCGAGTCCGAGACCACACTCATAACCATTCTTAACTTCTTTAACTTCGTCTTTGAAGCGCTTGAGCGTAGAGAGTTTACCGTCGTAAACGATTTTCCCATCACGCAACAAACGAATACTGCAACCACGTTCGATTTTGCCGTCGATAACGCCTGCACCTGCAACTGTTCCGACTTTCGGAATATTGAAGGTATCGCGAACCTGAGCACGACCGATGTAAACCTCGACTTGTTCCGGCGTCAACATGCCTTCCAATGCGAGGGTGAGGTCATTGATGACTTCGTAAATGATTGAGTAGGTCTTAATCTCAACACCTTTCTCTTCCGCAATACGGCGAGCTGATGTGACTGGACGCATGTTGAAGCCGATGACGTAACCCTTGATAGAAGAAGCCATTAAGACATCGTTATCGGTGATGGCACCTACGCCACCGCCAACAACTGTGACTGACACTTCGGAGTTACCCAGACGTTCAACGGAGTTTTTAATCGCCTCAAAGCTACCCTGCACATCCGTGCGGACGATGAGGTTGAGCACTTTCTTCTCTTCGCCTTCATTGCTTTTCGATTCCGCAAAGAAGTCTTCCAAAGAAGCAACTTTAACTTCCACAGTCTGAGAAAGCTGTTTGCGCTCGTTGATGCGGTTTTCTGCGATTTTCTTAGCTTCACGTTCGTTTTTCACAACGTTAAGCACATCACCTGGGCTTGGTACTGATTCAAGACCAAGAACCTGTACTGGTGTCGATGGGCCAACTGAGTCGAGCATTTTACCTTGGAAGTCCATCAATGAACGGGCACGACCTGAGGTCTCACCTACAACCAAAGAATCACCTTTATTCAAAGTGCCTTTCTGGATCAAGAGAGTCGCTACTGGGCCGCGGCCGATTTCAATTTTAGATTCGATCACAACGCCTTCAGCAGAACCCGTCGGTTCAGCACGAAGTTCCATGATCTCAGCTTGGATCTGGATATTCTCAAGGAGACTATCAACGCCAGCGCCTGTCATCGCAGAAACTGGGACGTAGATCGTTTCACCGCCCCACTCTTCTGGTGTGAGACCGTATTCCATCAAACCTTGTTTTACCTTATCCGGATTCGCGCCTGGCTTATCCATCTTGTTGATCGCAACGATCATAGACTTCTTAGCGTTTTGGCAAAATTTGATTGATTCAACTGTCTGAGGCATCACGCCGTCATCAGCTGCAACAACCAAAACAACGATATCAGTAATATCAGCACCGCGCTGACGCATGTTCGCGAAAGCGGCGTGGCCTGGCGTATCGAGGAAAGTCAGGAAGCCGTCTTTAACTTTAACTTGGTAAGCACCGATGTGCTGAGTGATACCGCCAGCTTCGCCTGAAGCGACTTTTGCTTTGCGGATGTAATCCAAGAGCGATGTTTTACCGTGGTCAACGTGACCCATGATCGTGATCACCGGGCTACGAAGCGGGAAGCCTGACTTGTCTTCGCCGGCCACTTTGCCGATGACTTTATCTTCATTGAAAGCCACGTCTTCTACGCGGTAATTCCAGATAGCAGCAATCTCGGTTGCCAAAGCAAAGCCGATATAATCTTCAGCGTTCACCAAGAGATTCATCTCGAGAACTTTGTTAGCAAAAGATTCGAAACGTAGAGAAAGCTTCCCTGCGAGCTCTTCCGCCGTACAGCCACCGTGCACAGTAATGAAGCGCTTAGCATCTTTTACTTGTGTAATGAGGGTGTTCTGGGTTGGGCCTGAGAAAATCTTTTTACGCTTAGCTGGGGTGTAGATGGTGCGACCAACGAGAGCTGAGGCGAACTTGAGTTCTTCATCAGCACGCATCATGGTCAAGTCTTTCGTCTTAACAGACGATTTCTTTGAAACCATTGCGGCGAGATCGCCCATGCGTTTTTTGTTTTTCTCATCATCCTCTTCATCACCAGTCGCGCCCGCAGCTGGAGCGAGAGCATTGGCGCGAGCAGGTGCTGCGACTTTTTTCTCAGGAGTGAAGACTGGAGTAAACGAGTGCATCTTTTCTTCGAAGTAATCTTTCTTCGAGACAGGCTTTACAACACCGGTCGCTGCTTCTTCGCGGCGAAGTTCAAGTGCTGCGGCTGCGGCTGCGGCTTCTGCTGCTGCCACTTCACGAGCTTCAGCATCGGCTTTCTTCTCGTCTTCTTTTTGTTGCTTCGTTTTACGAATAACAACGAGACCACGTGGGCGGTCATCAATTGTTTCTTTCACGCGCACAGGCTCTTTCGGCTCTTCGACGACAGGAGTTTCGACCGGAGCGGCTTCAACTGCAACTGCAGGTGCTTCCTCTACAACAGGTGCCTCAACGGGAGCGGTTTCAACCACTGGAGGTGCCTCAGCAACGGCAGCTGCTTTCTTCACGACTTTTTTAACCACGGCTTTTTTAACCGGGGCAGCGGCTTGCTTAGCCGTCTCAAAAGCGGCCATGGCTTTCGCCACGTCTTCGTCAGAAAGTGCCACCATGTGGTTACGCACAGGCAACCCGATGGATTTTAGTTTCTCGACTAGGTCGATCGCTCCGATGCCGAGCTCTGTCGCTAGTTCATATACCTTTTTAGCCATGTTCTATCGTCTCCAAATAACCAAACATTCTTCTTAACTTACAAGTGACACCATTTATTTGAGTTTAAATGCCGCCAACTCCTCACGGAGGCGTTTCTCCGCCTCACTGAATTTATCCGTACCTGGAACCGCTGGAGCGCCAGCGCGATCACGACGAACAAGAGCGTTATTCTGAGGTACCGCAGAAGCCGAGATGATCTCGCCTTCCATTTCGATATCAGACTTAATATCTGGGTTCTCGAGGGCCGCTGCTGCTTGAGCAATCAAGGCCTTCGCGTCGACTGATGTCTTACCTGAAATGCGAGCAACCAAATCAGCTTCAGATGCACTCAAATCGATGATGCTCATCACGCCGTTTTGTACCAAAACTTGAGCTGTTGATTCGTTCAAACCAGCAAGCTGCATGAGGTTTTCTACCGCGAGTTTCACGCGCTCTTGGAGCTTAGACTTCGAGATGATGTTGATCTTCCAACCAGTCAACATCGCAGCAAGGCGAACGTTTTGACCACGGCGACCGATGGCAAGGCTGAGTTGATCATCTTCTACGATCACGTCGAGAGTATGGTCCGCGTGGTTCATCATGATTGATTGAATTTCAGCTGGACGCAAAGACTCGCGAGCGAAAGTTTCAGTATCTTCGTTGAAGCGAACGATATCGATTTTTTCACCTTGAAGTTCGTTCACAACGTTTTGAACGCGTGAACCTTTCATCCCTACGCAAGCACCGACTGGGTCGATGTCACGATCTGCAGTCCAAACCGCCACTTTCGCGCGGTAACCCGGCTCACGCGCAGCGGCTTTAATTTCGATAGTGCCATCCATGATTTCTGGAACTTCGTTTTCGAATACTTTCACGAGGAACATTGGAGAAGTACGGCTCAAGCGGATTTCTGGTCCACGAGACGTCATCACCACTTCAGACAAGTAAGCTTGAATGCGGTCACCTGGTTTGAACGCCTCGCCGAAGATGATTTCTTTCTTCGGGAGAATCGCGTCAGCTTTACCCAAGTCGACAACGACGTTGCCTTTCTCGAAGCGACGAGCGATGCCGGTAACGAGCTCTCCTTCGCGGTGTTTGAATTCAGCGAAGAGGATGTCGCGTTCAGCGTCACGTACTTTTTGGAAAATGATTTGTTTTGCGGTCTGGATGTCGACACGGCTGAAACCAGGATTGTCGATTTTGATGCCCAATTGGTCACCGAGTTCACACTCTTCATCAAGTTTCTTGGCTTCGTTGTATTCAATCTCAACGATGCCATCGCGGACTTTATCCACTACGTTTTTGTATTGGTAGATTTCGACTTCGCCATCACCTTCGTTGTAGCGAGCTTCGTATTCACCTTGAATACCGAATTTCTTACGAGCGGTGACCAAGAAGGCCTGCTCGATAGCGCCGATGATGATTTCTTTCTTGATGCCGCGATCTTTACCGAGTTGCTCGATAACGCGAGCGAGTTCAGAGAAGTTCATGAGTTCTCCTTTCCTTATGCTTATTCAGCCTCTTGAGAGGTTGTGTTGGTTTCTGCTTTATTCATTAGTTCTTCAAAGTCGGGGTCGACTTGTGCATTCTTAATCGAAGCCAGGGCAATAATCACTTTGCCGTCGTCCGTATCCAAAACGACCGTCGTTGGCGTGGCTTCAAGTAGCTCGCCAGTAAATTTCTTAGCCGCGAGGATTTTCTTGGGAGCTCCTGGATTTAATGACGCATCAAGGTTGCCCATAATCGTGACTGAGTGAGTATCACCGATACCCATTTGGAAGTGAGCCAGACTCGAAACATGGCGGTAAACGCCTGGTGAACCGACTTCCAAAGTCACTTCGGCCGGCATCCATGTTTCAGTTTCAAAAAAAGGAGTCAATGCGTGATCAACTTTAATGCAGTCTTCAATCACGGCACTTCTTGTTTCAGGATTCATGACATAAAGGCGCAAAAGTTTTTGGCCTGGCAAAAATTCCAAGTCATACAAAGCGAGACCTTGTTCCTGAACGACAGGCACACAAAGTTCCCAGAACTTCTTTTCAACACCTAATCTGTTTTTCGTTATATCCATAAAAAAAAAGGGCGGATTCGCGAAGAGATCCACCCTCAAGAGCTAAAGCGTTTAATGGTAGGCCACTGTGATAACACGCGGGGCTTAGGAAATCAAATAGCTAGCTCCATCGTCCAGGCATTCTGCCCGTCTTTGTAGAAGCCTTTAACCTCTCGCAGCATTTTAAAGCCCATTTTGCGATAGAAGCCCGCGGCCGCAGGATTATTCGTCGCTACCTCGAGGTAAACACGTTCAAAACCTTGTGTGCGAAGCGTTGCTATTTGTGATTCCCAAAATCTCTGTGTCTCGCCCTGACCGCGAACTTCAGGAACCATGGCGATTTTAAGCAAGTGCGCCAATTTATCTAAAGGCGAGAGTTGATAAAGAGCGAAGCCTTTCAGGGTTAAATCTTCGGGCCAATGGAAAACCGCAAAGGATGACGTGAAGGTCTCAAGCCATTGGGCCTCGGTCCAAGGGTAATGCATTAAATCTTGGTCGAGTTGGACGGTGGAATGAAACAAAGGGTGGGCAGCACCCCAAGCAGTGCTCACCAAAAATTCTCGTGAGAGAGCTGCTTATCAATTGAATCTACAAACTGGTTAATGGATTGCAAACGCTTCTCCCGCCAGTCCTTTGTGTTCACTAGACCACCGGGCGCATAGCGAGAACGTAGGTAAATCTCGACGCGCAACCAACGCTGAAATGAGTCTCTGACTTTTCCACCGGACAGGGTGATCTTCGGGCAACCGGGAACATTCACGATACTCTTCTGTAGATCACTGCTCATGGCCACTTCTTGCCCGTTTACATAGATGAGCAACTTCCAAAGTTGGCGCATACTTGAAAGAAAGATGATGGAGTTTTGGTCTTCACTCAAAGGTGCGGTGCTAGCGACCAGCTTATCGTTCACTTTTTTGAGCTTACTGCGGAACCCATCGTTCGACCAAGTTTCCAATAGAGCGTCTGAGAAGCGGCACTGAAGCGCCGTAAGTTCTTGGTACGCCTGCTCGAGATCATGCGCGCCAACGACGGTGTCGCCCACGCGAAAGAGGTAACGGTCTTTAACCGCTGAAGCCGCAGGTTGCGACAAAGTGAGAAGAAGAAAAACGATCCAGAGAGCGTTAAACTGGAGAGCTGATTTCAATGTTCCCGATCTTCTTTTCTTTAATGTAGTCATTTTCACGATGGAAGCGTGCATTCACACGTGGGTTGAACGTGTAACCGTCTTTTCCACGCAAAATGTACTGGCGCTTGCCGTTCTTAGGTTCGATCAATTTACGCAAGCGCGAGATGCTGGTGTAGATCAACTTGTCGTGGATCAAAGGATTGTATTCATCCTTCCAAATCATCTTAGCGAGGTCTTCTTTGTTGTAGTACGTGCCCGGAGTCTGCGCCAAAAGGAACAAAATCTCGAGGAGAACGAAGCGGTGTTTGAAGTCGATGACGCCAAGGCTCTTTTCATGAATCACGCGGTTGTGGCGATCCAAGTAAAGATCAACGCTCGAATCATTCACATCTTCAACTTCTGAGAGAATCAATTGCTTCAAGCGACGGAAGTTATCATCGTCAGTTGATTGCAGAGCAAGATTGAACAAGAGAAGAGCTTTTGAGAACTCTCCCATCTTCTTCATCGCTACGCCCTTATTGAGCAATACGTAGTTATGCATGTTCCAGCAGCGCTTCGCGTGCAAGAGCTTAAGAGCTGTTTCGTAGTGACCCATGGCTTCGCCATGCTGACCCAACTCGCGAAGCGTGTTGCCCCACAAGAGGTGCATGCTGCCTTTGAGGTAACCCTTCTTGAGGATATTTAAAAGTTCGTTCAGTTGCTCAATATTATTGAGAGCGTCTGAGAATTGGCTCATGTTGTAGCAGTTGGTCGCAAGAGCATAGAGCGACTTCGCCATCAACTCAGGCTCATTTTCCATCTGCGCCTTACGGTAGGCCTGTTGGAAGTTCTTATGAGCTTCAGTGAAGTCACCTTTATAAGTAGAGACCACGCCGAGGTTGTAGAAGTATTCAGAGGTGAGGCTTGGGAGTTGAGAGACGACTTGATCGAGAACTTCAGCAGATTTCGTAATGCACTTGTTCGCTTCTGGCTCGTTAAGACCTTCTGAGTAGATACGAATCAAGAAACCATAAATTTTGAAAACTGCGAATGCATCTTGTGGGAGTTCGGTACGGGCCAGAGAGTTCAAGAAATACTCTTCTGCTTTCTCAAAATCCGCTTTGTCGTAAAAGACTTTAGCGAGGCGGTAGTATCCCTGCCCTTCGAGGCGTGATGAATCACTAGGGAGATGCGCGAGAAAGCGGTCGTCTTTGTTAAGATCTAGCAAAGAGCGAGTCATCGCTTTTTCAATCAGCGTGTTCTCTGTATTCATCGTCATGAGCAGCCTCCAAAAAGTAAGATCGTTGAGACCTTACATAAAGTGCCTCCTCTTAAACCCCACTCGCTGCAAAAAATCAACTGAGGGTCTACGAGTTCTGCATGAGTGGGTATTAATCTCTTTTATATCATAGAGTTAGGTCATTGTAACTTTAGCCCTAGTGCAGCTGATATGGGTCATATTTCAAGAAATCGTTCTTACAGCTGTAAGAACACGAGCGGGCTTTGCGCTATCTCTTTGAAACAACGACAAGGGCCATGCTAGCATGGGCCGCTCAATCCCCTATATATGAGGACGCCTATGGCCAAGTACGATCTCGACACTATTCGACACTCCAGCGCTCACCTGATGGCCCAGGCGATCACGGAACTCTTTCCCACTGAAACTGTAAAACTTGGTATCGGTCCTGTAATTGAGCACGGCTTTTACTACGACATCGAAATGGAAACCAAACTCACTGATGAGCACTTGGGCCTGATCGAAGACAAAATGAAAGCGCTCACGAAAGCGGCATTGCCCATCGTGCGCCATGAAGTCTCACGTGATGAGGCTTTAAAAATGTTTGCGGCCACTGGCCAAACACTCAAACTTGAGTTGATTCGTGATTTCCCGGAAGGCGAAGTCATCAGTTATTACACGCAAGGCGATAAGTTTTTCGACCTTTGTACTGGGCCACACGTAGAGAACACCAAAGACCTTCCGTGGTTCTTTAAATTGCAACATACTGCAGGCGCGTACTGGCGCGGTGATATGAAGCGCCCGATGCTCCAACGTGTGTACGCTCTTTGCTTTAATTCAAAAGAAGAACTCAAGGCCCACTTGCAGTTCTTAGAAGAAGCGAAAAAACGCGATCACCGTAAACTAGGCAAAGACTTGGGCCTCTTTATTTTTGATCAGGTTGCCCCAGCTTCTCCTTTCTTTATGCCGAAAGGCGCGATCGTTTATAACGGTCTAGTCGAATTTATGCGTCGGATTTACAGCAAGTATGGCTATCAAGAGGTCATCACTCCGCAAGTACTCGACGTAGATCTGTGGCATACATCTGGTCACTACGAAAAATACAAAGACAACATGTACTTCACCCACATCGACGAGCGCGAGTTTGCGCTTAAGCCGATGAACTGTCCGTGCCACATGTTGATGTTCTCGCATCACCGCTACTCATACCGCGACCTGCCGTTGCGTTTTGCTGACTTCGGTCGTTTGCACCGCTACGAAAAATCTGGCGTCGTTGCTGGCCTCACACGCGTGCGCACTTTCTGCCAGGATGATGCTCACGTGTTCTTGGCCTCGGCCGATATTCAGCAAGAAGTTCTGTCTCTAATGGATATGTTCTTCACCTGCTACAACCACTTTGGTTTTGATAAAGTCAAAATCGGTTTCTCGACTCGCCCAGAAATGCGAGTCGGCAGTGATGAGACTTGGGATCAAGCTGAAGGAGCTCTGAAAGCCGCTCTTGATGCCTCTGGACAAGAATACTTCATCAACGCCGGTGATGGTGCCTTCTACGGACCGAAAATTGATATTCAAATTGCTGATGCCATCGGCCGCTACCATCAGCTCGGCACCATCCAACTCGACTTCCAATTGCCGGAACGCTTTGATCTTCGTTTCACCAATCAACAAGGTGAGATGGAGCGACCAGTTGTTGTTCACCGTGCTTTGTTAGGATCTCTTGAGCGCTTTATTGGTGTCTACATTGAGCACCTCGGCGGCGCCTTCCCGTTCTGGATTGCACCTGAGCAAGCGGTGATCATTCCTATTGGCGAAGGCCATGTGGAAGCGGCCAGTAAGTTGTCTGCACAACTCAAGAATCAAGGCTACCGCGTACGCATCGATGATCGTAACGAGAGTATGGGCAAAAAAACCCGCGAAGCTCAGACCGGCAAGATTCCATTCATGTTGGTTCTCGGTGATGCGGAAGTGGCAGCAGGTACGACCTCAGTTCGCCGTTATGGTGAAATGAAGTCGGACGTTATGCCGGTGTCAGACCTTATGGCACTTTTCCAGACTCTCGATGGGGAGAAAGTCCCTGCTAAGTTCCGCTAAAAACCGGAAAATCTGACCTTTCCTTATTTTACCCCTGAAAAGGGGTAAAATAGGGAGCATGCTAGGTACCCTCACTACCCCTTTAGAACAACATCGTCTCGCCCTCAAATTGCGCCCACTTCTAACAGGTGAGCTGTATCTCATTGCGAAGCTCAAACGCGCCGCTTATGTGTGGCATGACGGGCTCTTCCAAGAAGTTATTGGTGCCGATCAAGTTCCAGGCAAAGAAAGAATACGACAGTTAGTGCGTGAGCAAGTCCGGGAAGTATTTGTACACCCTGAAGACATTGAGAATGTCCGTGAACAACTTGAGATCGCACTCATCAAAGTTACCCGTGCTCTTTCCATCGGAGATCCTCGCGAGAATGGTCAACGGGCCATGAAGCTGATGGCGTTGAATCTCACAGGTCTCTATCAGAATCCCCACGACGACGAACTACTGATGCGCCAGTTTCAGAGCACACAGAACATGGCGAAGTTCTTGATGGAAAACCGCAAACTTCAGGCGACCTTTTTTCAAGATCTCGCGCAAGAGAATTTCCATTTCACTATTTTACAGCCCATGCTGAGTTCGATTCTGCTACTAGGCTTTTTGCAAACGACCCATATGTTCCATGAGCGTGAGATTGAAACTCTTTATCTCACCAGCTACATGAAAGATGTTGGCATCGGTCTTATCCCTGAAGATAAGTACGATACCAAGGGGCTCACCCTGGACGAGCAAAAGCTGTTTGCACACCATGCAGAGTTCTCCCATGACATACTTGAAGGTCGTGTTCCCCTAACGAAGAATCAGCTCACCATTATCAAGCATCACCATTTCTTAAATGACCGACTGAAACGCATCCTTAATCCATCTCTATCTCGCGGTGAAGATCAGGGCATGGCCTTTGGTCTTGAGAGTACCTTAGTGGCAGTGGCCGACATTATCGTCGCCATGACCTCAACTCGGCCTTACAGACAGGGTTTAACGGTCTATCAGTCGTTAGAGTTGGTAAGAAAAATGATTGCTGATGAGTACCCTCAAGAATTCCGCGCTTTGGTAGTCTATCTTCGCCAGTTTTTCCGCAACTGACCCCTTTTCAATCCGTCATCGCATGCCTCATCCTGGATGTAGACCGCCCATGGAATCCAAGGAGGGAAGAAATGGCACAAATGCAGAGCCCACTGACGGGTATTATCGAAGAAGACAAAGTAGTGATCGACTTCGGGGAATTTGAAGGCAAATCTGTTTTAGAAATTGCTGACACTCGTCCCGAGTACTACGAGTTTCTCATGACTCAGAAAGAATCAGGAAACTTCGCTATCCGCCGCACGAAAGACAAGATCTACCGCTTGTACATTCATCAGACTCACCTGAACTGATACTAATGGAGAAGAGGACCACGACGTGACTTCTTCTCCATTTTTTTTCCTACTGAGTTTCATCCTATTTATTCCCGTCAGTTTTGCCTTTGAGTATGTGGCCGAGAGCAAAGCCATCGAAGAGTATCGCGACGAAGTTTATTTTAATCCTAACAACTACGTGTCCTCCCTGCCCGATCGCTTACCGGTCATGAACAGTGAGTATCGTCGTAAGCTCTCGCTCTCACCCGTGGAGCTGAAATACTTTATGGTTTGCTCGGCGAAACATTTTATGAAGCGCCCCTTTCAAGCCATTTATGCTCAGGATTTTTCCAAAAAGTTTGGAGCACTCACGCAGGTTAAAATGGTTCGCATCACAGACTTTTTAGCTGATGCTGTTTACCGTGAAAAAAATGATGTCGCGAAAAAAATGATTCAAACCCCCGAAGAGCTAGAGAGATATCTTAAGCTCAAGCTCAACGCCATCTATGAGCGGCAGCATCTCTAGAGACGCTGCTCCAAACGCAATTTCTTGAGATGAGACTGGATATTCTTGCGAGCGTACTTCAACAGCTCAGGCTGAATATCACTGTAAAGAGTTTGGAGAATCTCGTCCTCTGACTTCCCTGCTTGGGTCAAATCCAAGACCTGCGCCTCACGCAAACGGCGATGCTCGAGAGTTTTCTCTAAAATTAAAGTGCTGCCAAGGCCAATGCCGTGAGAAGGAAAAACCACTCGCGGTGCAAGCGCAATCACTTTCTCCAACGTTTGGAAGTACTTCGCCATATCCCCTTCATCGTCGCCAATCACCACTGTGCCTACGCCCTGAAAAAGGTCTCCGGCGAGGAACCAGGCACGATTGGACGGCATGAGCGCCAACTGACCTTCGTCATGTCCTGGGACAGCAATAACTTCAACAGCGTGACCTAACCACTGAGTGAGCTTCAGCCCGTCTGCAATCTCTTCAATTATAATATCAGTGAAATAATCTGGTCTGATCCGGGTCAGTCGTTGATGAGAATCCGCACTAAGAATAATGGGAACTCCCCAATGGCGGGCCAACTCAGGAGCGAACTCATGATGATCGGGGTGATGATGCGTAAGCATGATCTTATCCACTTTCTGTTGGCGAAGGGCATGGATCAGTTTCGCCATCTCGCTCTTGTCTTGAGGAGAAGGATCCACCAGTATTTGCGGTGAACCACTATCACCGATGAGAAAGCAGTTGGTGCGATTGGCCGGTGGAAGGGTGTGTGAGAGAGGTAAATACTGTCGCACACCTTTGATCGATTCTATCATCGGCACTTCAGTCTGAGGCTCATAAGCAATATTAAGATCACCGATATGCTTGAGCTTGATATCAGCCGCCAGTGCGGCGATGACCTTGACAACAGGAGGAACGGCCAACATCTCACCACTTTCAAAACGAACAAGGAGTTCTTGGCAGGTCATCCATTCGGCCACTAAGGCTTCGCCTCTGTCGACCACAAAGGTGGGCTTCTCGTTGAGTTCGATCTTAAAGAAGTGAGTCGCAAAACGATAAGGATTAAACTCTGGCGTGACGGCCAGCCCTAGATAGCAAACGTCGCTAACCTTGTGAGACGCAATCGCGTCCTCCAGATTAATAGCTAACTCTTCTTGTGTCTCACGCACGACGGCTGCCCACAGCTTCCTATCCAATGAAGTCGTTAGGGGATTTTGCAAGTGAGTGGCTTCCGTCGCTTCGACTTTGCCACCGGGAAATGCCCAGTAACCGGGGAATGATTTCAGAAAGTATTGCCGCTGAATCGCAAAGACTTGGTTCTGGTATGTTAAAACAACAGAGACCGCATCAATGATTCTAGACATGTCCGGCCGCTTTGGCGTAACGAACTTCGCGGTATCCCTTAATATTGTCCAGGTCGACTAGAAGTTGGCGACGTGAACCAGCACTTACAGTCTCGAGTGCGAGAATCTTCTCGCGGATCGACTGTGCGATAGCACGCTCTTGCGCATGCCACTGAGGCATAAGCAATCGCAATACGCGCAAACGACGCATGATCTTCAGCATCCAGCGGGTCGGACTAAAATCGAACTCAATTTTTTTGCCAGCAATATTGAAGGCAGGGCGATTGATATGCACCACTTTAAATCCTGTTCCCAGCTTGGAGTAGCGCGCGCGATCCATGGCCTTTTTTTGCGGTGAGGTCATCAAATGAGAAACAAACACTTCATCTTTAACCCAATATGTTTTCGCCAGCGCTCGAACGGCTATGGTGCTCTCTTCTTCACTTAAAGCAAAACCTGCAATGGTCCGTACATCGGCCATAAATTGACCGAGCTGCACGCCATGGTTGAAGACAATTTGATCATGGACATACTGCGCCCAGTGTTCACGTGGGATATGAGGCAAAATACTTTCGCCTTCGCGTCGATAAGAATTAAAGAGATTCACTAAGCGCTGACCATTTTGCCAAGGATAGCGACTGAAGTTTACCGACAGCGACATCAAGGGAATCACATCTGCTTGCGACTTCGGTTTTTCTGTTCCGCCCTCAAGCCACCAGGTACGGCCCCAATTAAAGGCTTCCCAGTTCGGAGCAAATTCTCCTCCTGGAATGGCGCCCTTAAAGGCACTTTGCATATCAGCTTCACTGAATGGTAGACGCCCGCTCTGGAACATTACACCAAGGAGCATAGCCGAAGCGTATACGGGACGCTGGAAGCGCTCAAAACATAGTTGCTTGAAAGGACCCATGATCAAACGCTCGCCCAGTTTAGAGCGCAGCTCTTCGCGCATTTGCTCTGCGGTCATCGGCGCCACTTCGCGGCCCTTATCGAGCATGAGAGAAAGAGGCACTTGAAAATCTTCATCAAGGATCAACACTCCGTCGTCGGCCAGAAAGCTCAAAGCGCGTGCGCCTTCAAGCAAATCTGGAGAAACCACGACAGCTGCTGAAGCTTCCGGAACCACTTGCCCATGAGAGCGGTTTTTTGGATAGAGTGCCAAGTGACTGGTCACACTACCGTTCCGTTGCGCGAGGCCCTTCTGATCTACAAACTTGAAATCGAGATCATCACGCCCACCCATGCCCTGCGCAGCCTCGGCGATGACACGTGAGATGGTGGTGACACCTGACCCACCCACGCCGATAACAATCGCACGCCAATCATGACCGGCGGCTATCGAAGCCAGCGAGAGCTTCACTTCCGGAGCTGTGATGCTCGAGAGCTTCACGGCTTCGCGTGAGTCTTGGTATTTTGTAGGATGGTAATTTTTAACTTCAACTAATTCAAAACTCGGGCAGGCCTTGAGTTTTGTGCAGTAAGAATCGGACACACAGATCTGTGGATCGATCATAACTTTCGGGCCGTAAGCATCTTGGGTTTGAGAAAGACCAGGACACCCGGTCATCTCCACGCACACACGGCAGTCTTCACAGGCCAAAGTATTGATCTGATAAAACCCTCGGACCGATTCAGTCTCACCCTTTTTGAAGATCGCACGCTCTTCACGTTTCTTGCGACCGTGGAATGTGAGTCCGCACTCTTTGTTAGAAACGATGACCTTCACGCCAGGCTTGAGCACGTAATCAGTCATAAGGTTTTTATAGAAATAACGATCGGAAGGATTGATCTCCACGGCCTCGGCAACCTGCAAAGAACGGGCAACGTCCAGCATGCTCTGGCGCGGACGAACGACACCTTCCACCGACATACCTGAACGTGGCGTTTGTTGATGGCCTGTCATCGCGGTGTTGTCGTTATCCAGCAAAATGTACGTAATGTTATGTCCCATCTGAACTGAATTAGAGATGGAAGTCATACCAGAATGGAAGAAGGTCGAGTCCCCCATCAACACGACGGAAGGATTGTTGGTGAACAAATCTGTACCAGCGCCGAGTGCCCCGCCTTGACCCATGGCCGACAGATCGTGCATTTCTTTAAACGGTTCAAGGAACGAGAGCGAATAACAACCTACGTCTCCGTGTGAGACGAGATTGATGTTCTTCTCTGCCAGATCCTTACGGATCTCTTTCATGATCGATAGCGTTTCACGGTGCGGACAGCCCGGACAAAACGTTGGCAAACGTTTCGGAACGGTGAGATCAATCTTCGTCGGCACAAAGCTCATGAGCTTGGTGGTTTCAAAACCCCATGCACCTAGTGATTCACGAAGTCCTTTACGCACACCTTCACAGTTTAGACCACCGTGGGCCGGAAAGCCTGGTGCTGTTCCAAAAGTTTTGCCCCATACGGTGCGTGAAAGCCCTGAACGAACGCAAAGATCATTGATCTCTGCCTCGAGGAACCCGCGCTTCTCTTCGACTACGAGAACGCGCTCGTGCTTTTGCAAAAAGGGCAGCAAGGTCATTTCATTCAAAGCGTAAGCGCCAGCACATTTGTAGAGATGCACTTGCGAGAGTAATCCCGCCTCTTCGAGAACTTGTTTGAGTGTTTCAAACACAGCACCAGTTGAGACAATGCCAAATGATGAAGAGGCATCGCCGAAGGTCTTATCAAGATTTTTTGACTGCAGGGCCTGCAAGAATTTCGGAAAGCGATCTTGCATCATGCGAATATCAGCACCCAATGAGTTCGGCGGCACCATGACATTTTCACTGAGATTAAATTTCGAAGGATCTAAAGTGACTGGTCCATGAGCGACTTGCACTTCACTGCCAATCTCGACTCGCCCGCCACCTTCCGCCATAAAGGTCGTCAGCAAGATACCCACATAGATGCTCGACTCACGAGAAAGCTCAAGGGCGGCCTTCATCCAGTCTTTCAACTCTTGCGGAGTCGACGGTTCAAGAAACGGAATATGCAGATGTTTATACAAGTAACGAGAGTCAGCGGGAGTTGATGTCGAAATGGACCAAGGATCATCACCCACAGCAATCACGACGCCAGACTTGTGTCCTTGGGCATCGACTAAACCTGGATTCGCAAAATTACCTACAGACAATGCATCAGCGGCCACATGCAGACCCATAGACTTCATGGCGACCAGGACGTTTTGTCCTGCCATTTTTGCACCTGAAGCCATCGCTGCCGCATTTGCTTCAGAGTTCGCTATGACAACACGGATGCCTTTGCCGTGCAGCTCGTCTTTTCTTTCGTAGAGAATATTGAAAAAATCGGCCAGCGGGGACCCGGGATAGCCGGTGTATAAATGAAACCCGGCCTCCAATCCTCCCTGGATCAATAACTCGTTCCCATTCAGGATTTTAGCTGCCATTCATCCCCCGTTTAACACCGTTATTTTACGGTAAGGAGAAACACTGTGTCCGAAAAAATCCAAGTTAGCCAAACGGTCGCCATACTGATCGACGGTAATAACATTGAACGAAGCTTAGAAACTGAATATGGCGCTGACAGTCGAATGGTCAACTTTGACGTTCTGGTCCCGCGTCTGCTCGGAAGTCGCGGCTTAAATCGCCTTATTTACTTTCGTGAGGGGCAAAACATATCCTCACGTCTCGCTGATAAGTTGCATGCTGAATTTTATGGTTCGGTCCGCGCCTGTCATAAATCTGCCGATATTCCACTCTCTATTAAAGCCACACAGTTGGCTGGAAAGGTGGACACCATCATCATTTTGTCTGGAGATTCAGACTACGTAGAACTGGTTCGTCACCTTAAGAGCGAAGGCGTTCGTGTGGAGATCTGCGCAGTGGAAAATCACGTCGCGCAGGTCTTGAAAGATGAAGCTGATTACTTTTACTTGATGCAAAAAACTGACTGTTTCGGGGCGAATCATCCTCAACAACGCTCAGTTGGCCGTCGACCTGGTCGCAGCAGCGCTCCCGCGAAAAGACGCTAGACAATTGTTCAGCAGAGGGGAATCATGACTCAAATTGAGGAGATTCCCCATGCGCGCGAAAAATCCGGCCGGCCTAAAGTCCATTGATCATCTTGAATTTACCGTAGATGACTTCTCGTCACCCACCATCAAGCTTTTTCACGATATGGGCTTCACACTGACGGCGGAAGCTCCGAACAAGCGACTCTATACTCAGGGACAAGTTCGCTTTCTCATCACCGATGACAAAAATCCCCAAGCCGCATCACGCCGCTACTACAACGCTCACGGCGAAGGGGTCAGCAAGATTTCCTTTCAAGTGGAATCAGTGGACAACGCTCTTGATGTGACCATGAAAAATGGCGCTGTTCTCAAAGAAGATGTGGCATCTTCTCACTCATTGCACGGTTCAATTAAGACCGCTTCGATTCAAGGCTTCGGCGATGTACTGAATGAATTCGTAGAACGTGGTGCCGGTGAGTTCCGCACAGGATTTCAAACCGTAGCCACTGATCCAGCAGCTCTCCCTCTTAAAACGCGTGTGTCACGCATTGATCATCTCACCAACAACGTTCCTAAAGGTCAGATGGACCATTGGGTAGAATTCTACAAACGCACATACGGCTTCGTAGAAACGCGCTACTTCGATATCAAGGGCTCCAAAACTGGTCTCAACTCAAAAGTTGTTCAGTTAGAAGACAACTCGATTATCATTCCCATTAATGAGCCCGAAAAAGAGGGCGGCAAAAGTCAGATTCAAGAATTCTTGGATGTGCACAAAGGGCCTGGTGTTCAACACATCGCTCTGATGACTCCAGATATCATTTCGACTGTCGGTGAATTGCGTGGAAGAAACTTAAAATTCCTTGATGTGCCGAATTCTTACTATGACCTCATCCCTACTCGCCCGTTTAAAATCACCGAAGATGTGAAAACTTTACAAGAACTGCGGTTGTTGGTGGATGGCGATCCTGAGGGCTATCTACTGCAAATTTTCTCGCAAACATGCGTCGGGCCGCTATTTTTTGAGTATATCCAGCGGAAAAATCATTGGGGATTTGGAAACGGCAACTTCCAGGCGTTGTTTGATGCTATCGAGCGTGACCAGGTGCAGCGGGGTTATCTCTAAGCTTTGTTAATGTTCTGTTAAGAGGCCCTCAAACGCTCTTACTTTTGCCATCGATAAGGTATCCCTTTGATCAGTTATTACTGAATCAAGGGAGTCCTTATGATGCGCTTTGCAATCCTCGCACTTTTAGTGGCCGTGGCTTCATGCAGCCGTTCTCAAAATCACGTCGTGATCCAAAACAAGGGTTCAGATACTCTCGTGAATTTGGCACAAGCTTGGGCCGAAGAATACAAGGTCATCGTTCCTCATGTCGGCATCGCCGTTTCTGGCGGCGGTTCAGGTACTGGTATGGCGGCGCTCATCAACGGAACTGTTGATATCGCTAACTCGTCTCGTGCGATTCACGAGCAAGAGAAGATCGACGCAGAAAAAAATAACGGTGGCAAAGT
Organism: Halobacteriovoraceae bacterium; assembly: GCA_040377215.1. Taxonomy (GTDB): domain Bacteria; phylum Bdellovibrionota; class Bacteriovoracia; order Bacteriovoracales; family Bacteriovoracaceae; genus UBA6144. Next base: position 11,689 of record JBEIPE010000001.1, on the reverse strand, counting down.
GACTGAACACATCGTGGGCCTTGATGCTCTTGCTGTTTTCGTTCACCCAGCAAACCCAATCACCGAGCTCACTCTTGAAGAAATCGGCTGTATCTACGGCAAAAGCGGCAAATGCCTCACATGGAGTGACGTACGCCCAGGGACTGTTGTTCCAGGCTGCCAAGACAACAAAATTATCCGCGTCTCACGTCAATCAAACTCTGGAACTTATGAGTATTTCCGTGAAGCGGTTTTGGGTAAAACTCAAGACTTCAAGCAAGGCTCAATGGACCTGAACGGTTCTCGTGAAGGTGTGGACATGGTCGGCAAAACTCCATGTGCCATCGGTTACACTGGCATGGGATACGTCGGTAAAGAAGTGAAGTCTCTTTGTGTTGCTAAAGACAAGACGACTCCATGCGCTCTTCCGAACATGGAAAATGCCCTAAACAAATCTTACCCGATCTCACGTGAACTTTTTATGTACACAGTGGGCACGCCAAAGCCTGAAGTTCAGGCTTTCTTAGACTGGATCAAGACAGATGCAGCTAAGACCATTACAAAAAATTCAGGCTTCGTTCCGGTTCAGTAATGGATAAGGTACAGGTACTCCCCATGACTCAAGCAAAAGTAAAACCGGTTCGCCGCAACCAGCGTCCGTGGTCTGAGCGAATCATCGAAGGATTGATTAAGGCCGGCGGTATGTCGGGAATCATCTTCGTTGTCGGTATTCTTATCTTCATCTTGCGTGAGTCAGCGGGTTTCCTGTTCGGGAGCTTTGATTTCGTCGAATTTTTCACCAGCGGGAACTGGGTTCCCGCATCGGTGGAAAAGATTGAATACGGCACACTCGCCCTGTTGGCCGGAACCATGAGCGTCACCATCGTTTCCATGGTGATTGCTGTTCCAGTTGGACTTGCCTGTGCCTTCTATATTTCGGAGTTCTGCCCACCACGTCTCCGCGAAACCTACAAAATTCTCATCGAATTCTTGGCAGCGATTCCCTCTGTGGTGTGGGGCTTTATCGCCATCGTGATCATCAATCCTTTGCTGATTGATGTGTTCCAAATTCCGAGTGGTCTCAACATCCTCAATGCCTCAATTATTCTGGCCTTGATGTCTCTGCCTTTGATTGTTTCGATCGGCGAAGATGCACTTCGTGCTGTTCCAGAATCTTACCGTGAAGCCGCTGAAGCCATGGGCGCGACAAAGTGGGAAGTCGCGACACGTGTCCTGCTTCCTGCTGCTAAAAACGGACTTATGGCCGCGGCACTCTTAGGCGTTGGTCGTGCTCTTGGTGAAACCATGGCGGTCTTGATGGCCACCGGTCACTCGATTCGTTTTCCTACTAGCGTTTTTGACCCCGTGAGAACTCTTACTGCGACTATTGCTGCTGAACTTGGTGAAGCTCCGAAAGGTGGCGAGCACTACCAGTCGCTCTTTGCCATCGGTCTCTACCTCTTCATCCTTTCATTTGTGATTAACATCTTGGCCGATCGCCTCGTGCGCGGAAAGAGGCTGAAATAATATGTTTGCGGCCAATCAGCGTCTCATAGATAAAACGAAGAAAGAGGAACGTTTCAAAGCGGCCCTCTCTACTTTGACCGTCGGTATTTTCTTGCCCGCACTTATGATTGTGGGCTGGTTGTTTGTCAAAGGCGCTCCTGCGCTATCGATGGACTTCCTCTTGCAAGATCCCATTCGTGGAATGACCGCGGGTGGAATTTTTCCAACAATCATCGGAACCATCTGGCTCGTGACGATCTGTGTTTTGATCTCAGCTCCATTGGGTATTTTGGCAGCGATTTATCTTTCTGAATACGCCCCGGACAATCTCTCGACTCGCATTATTCGTCTCTGTATTTTGAATCTTGCGGGCGTTCCCTCCATTGTGCACGCACTTTTCGGCTTAGGTGCCTTCGTACTCTTCCTTCGTATGGGAACGTCTATTCTGGCTGCGTCTTGTACGTTGGCCGTGATGAACTTGCCGGTGATCATCACCTCTACTCTTGAATCACTCCAGGCCGTTCCTCGCTCATTCCGCGAAGCTTCGTGGAACGTCGGGGCTTCTAAACTACAAACTATCCGCCATATTGTTTTGCCGAACTCCATCCCTGGAATTTTGACGGGCATGGTGTTCGCTGTTTCTCGCGCCGCGGGTGAAACCGCCGCCATCCTCTTCACTGGTGTCGCGTTCTACTTGCCATTCTTGCCGGTGAACGTGTTTGAGCAGTGTATGTCACTTTCAATGCACCTCTTTACCATCTCAACTCAAGTTGTAGGAGTTCCTGAGGCTTATCCGTACGCGACGGCCTTGGTTCTCATTATGATGGTATTGATTGTGAACTCGATCAGCGTGGCCATGCGCTGGTACTTCCGCTCTCGGAGAAAATGGTGAAAAAGAAACTTGAAATCAAAAATCTTCGCGTCAGCTACGGAACGAGTGTCGCCATTGAAGACGCTACTCTTGATGTTTATGAAAACGAAGTGCTGGCCATCATTGGCCCTGCGAACTCAGGTAAGTCCAGCTTCTTGAAATCGCTCAACCGCATGACGGATTTCATCTCTGACTGCAAAGTCAGTGGGAAAATTCTCTTAGACGGTGAAGACATCTACGAAACGCAAGACTCGACTTGGTTACGCCAGCGCGTTGGCATGGTGTCACCCCTTCCTGTCGGCTTGCCGATGAGTATCCTCGACAACGTTACGTTCGCCCCTCGTATGGCCGGCGAAAAAGATAAAACTCGTCTGGAAGAAATAGCCCAAGACTGCTTGAAAAAAGCTGCACTATGGGACGAAGTGAAAGATCGCCTCGATGGCTTGGCCACTAAACTCTCTGGTGGGCAACAACAGCGCCTCACTATTGCTCGCGCCCTATCTCATAGTCCGGAAGTTCTCTTTTTGGATGAGTTTTCCATCGCGATTGACCCTGTAACCACAATGAAGATTGAAGAAGTGCTCATGGAGCTCAAGAAAGATATGACCATCGTTTGTGTTACCAACGTGATCCACCAAGCTCGCCGCCTAGGTAATCGCACCGCAATGATGCTCGAGGGTCGCTTGATTGATATCGACACCAACGAGCGCATCTTTGCTGGTCAGGTAAACGATAAGCGCACACACGATTATATTGAAGGGGTGTTTGGCTAATGGGAACACACGCAGTCACCGTCAATAATTTCAGTTTCTGGTACGGCAATTTTCAAGCGTTGAATAAACTCACGTTCAATATTCCTGCCATGCAAATTACCGCTCTTATCGGTCCGTCAGGCTGCGGTAAGAGTACTTTCATTAAGTGTCTTAATCGCATTAACGAACGCGGCGGCACGGCCAAGTGGTCAGGCAGTATTCAAGTTTTTGGCCATGACATCTATCACCCCATCAACTCATTGCCAGAAATTCGCAAGAACGTCGGCATGGTGTTTCAAAAGCCGAATCCATTGCCATTGAGTGTTTACGAGAACGTTGTGTTTGGGATTAAGACCCACTCAGCGAATCACAAAAAAGACTATCTCGATGGCATGGTTGAAGACGCTCTTAAAAAAGTCGGCATGTGGACGGAACTCAAAGATCGTCTTGATCGCCCGGCCATTGGTCTCAGTCTTGAAAAGCAGCAGAAGCTTTGTATCGCACGCCTGCTTCCCTTGAAACCAAAGCTGCTACTGCTTGATGAGCCGTGCTCTGCTTTGGATCCTAAAGGAACTCAGGCCGTCGAAGAGCTCATCCGCGAGTTGCGCTCCCACTACACAATCATTATCGTGACCCACAGTATGGCCCAGGCGAAGCGCGTCTCTGATGACACCATGTTTATGTATATGGGTGAGCTCATTGAGCATGGAACAACGACGCAAATCTTCAACGCAGCGAAAAATCCACGAACTTCGCAATATATTGAAGGTCGTTTCGGCTGATGTTTTGACACCCCTGCTCCGAACATGAAATGTTAGGGGCATGACATTTGAAACATTAAAGTACGAAGTCCAAGGCGCTACCGCCGTTATTACTCTCAATCGTCCAGAAGTGTACAACGCGCTTAATCTGCGCGGAAAACTCGACATCATTGAGGCCATCAAAAAGGCCAATGCCGCCACGGAGATTCGCTCTATCGTTTTAACGGGCGAGGGTAAAGCCTTCTGCTCGGGCCAAGATTTGAATGACCGTTCAGTGGATGCTCGCAAAGGTCCGGTGGATATCGGTCACACTCTTGAAACTGAATGGAATCCCTTAGTGAATGCGATCCGCACGTCAGATAAATTGGTAATAGCTGCGATCAATGGTGTGTGTGCTGGCGCTGGACTTTCTGTGGCCCTTGCCTGTGACCTCAAAATCTCTGCGCCTGGTGTGCGCTTCATTGCCGGCTTTACGCAAATTGGTCTTGCTCCTGATGCCGGACTTTCTTTTCAACTTGTGAAACACATGGGACAGGCACGCGCGCTCGCCTTCTCGTTGAAAGGTAAACCACTGCTCGCCGAAGAGATGGTTCAATTTGGTTTTATCAATGAGGTTCATGCGACGCCGCTCGCTGCTGCCCTTGAGCTCGCTCAAGAACTTAACGTGCTGGCACCGTTATCACTTAAGGCGACTAAAAAGAATTTCCAAGCGGCCGCTGAATCTAGCTGGGCACAAGTTTTAGACATTGAAAAAGTCGCTCAACGTGCGCTGGGTTTCAGTGATGACTATCGTGAAGGCGTCACAGCTTTCTTAGAGAAAAGAAAGCCCGTCTTCAAGGGACAATAATGACTCCTACATCTGTTGCGGTCATTGGAGCTGGCACCATGGGCGCAGGAATTGCGCAATGGTTTGCTCAGCAGATGGTTCCCACCGTACTCTGCGATACAAATGCAGCTCAACTCTCCAAGGCACTGGCAGGTATCCACGCCTCTTGGGATAAATTGGTAGAAAAAGAGAAGCTCACCAGCTGCCAAGTCTCACAAATGAAGTCACTGCTAGAAACAAAGCCACTGGCCGCTGTCTCACCACAGACCTCATTGGTGATTGAAGCCATCATTGAAGATCTCACGATCAAGAAAAGTTTTTTCGCCTCATTGGATCAACAGTTTGGCCCGACCACTGTATTCGCTAGTAATACTTCAAGTTTCCCTATTGCTTGGCTGGCCGAGGCCGTTTCTCCCGAGCGCCGTCAGCGTTTTTTAGGTCTACATTTTTTCAATCCTGCCACGCTCATGAAATTGGTGGAGGTGATTGCCAGCTCACAAACTGATCCATCGCTGGCGCAAGGGCTTTATGCCTGGTTTGAGAAAAACGGCAAAGAGCCGGCCTTATGTGCCGACACTCCAGGATTTATTGTGAATCGTGTGGCCCGCAGTTTTTATGGTGAGGCCTTGCGTATCGTAAGTGGCGATGATCAAGCGCAGTTCAAAGAAGTCGATCACCTCATGCGCGAAGTGGGTGACTTTAAGATGGGTCCCTTTGAGCTCATGGACTTGATTGGTGTTGATATCAACTACTCGGTGACTTCGGCGGTGTGGGAAGCTCTCGATAAATCTCCCCGTCTTACTCCTCATCCCTTGCAAAAAAAACTGGTCGATGAAAATCGCCATGGCAAAAAAACCAAAAGAGGTTTTTATGTCTACTAGTTGGGTCATCGACTTAAGCCATGGAACCCAGGCGCAAAAAGAAGCTTTCTTGCATCTGCACGCCGACAAAAATGTGCTGATGGATCTCACTTGTTTTGACCCAGAAGATTTCTATGCTCGTTTTCCCCAGCTCAAAGGAGTGTGCTCGACTCTCCTCTCGCACAATAAAAAATGCGAAGTCCATTTTCGTGCTGGATTTGAGAGCGGCGGCAAGCTGCTTGAAGAACAAGGCTGGACACCCGTTATGACTCGCTTTACTGGCCCAGGTTTAGTTGTGGCACGCACACTCGCAACGATCATCAACGAAGCGTTCTATACTTTCGAAGAGAAGACGGCCACTCAGGCGGATATCGATAGGGCCATGCGTTTTGGTGTGAATTACCCGCGGGGACCCTTTGCTTGGGTGCATGATCGTGAAGATGTGGTGGTGATGTTACTAGAGACTCTGAGGGCCAAAACCCAAGACGAGCGCTATCGTCCTGCGAGATCTCTTACCATCCAAAAATAGCCGGCATTTGTTCTAAGTGCTTACGTAGACCCGTATCTCTATGACGTGTCATCAGCGTCGTATGAATTTCACGTGGTGTCATCTCGGGCTGTTTGAGGCAAGCGTAGGCCATCTCTTCACAGGCCGCATAGACCAAAGCTAATGGCGAGACTGAAACCGAAACTCGCTCCGGTAACCAATCTCCTTGTTGATGCCCATGGTGTTGGGCCACCAGAATCGCAATATCTTTTGTAACGAAGGGAATGTCTCTTAATTTCTGGGCCGCAAATGATGCGTGACCGGCCACCGTGATTTTGTCGTCAGCACTCAAATTCGCGAGATCTTCTGGCTTACGTAAATGAACCCAGTCTGGATTATGCAAATGCATATCTGCGAAAAAAGCGACTCCCGCGAGCTTTTGCGCCTGCTCTTCTTTGCTCTTCCAATCAGTCAGCATGATGTGCTGAGTACACAGCAACGTCGTAAGACGGACAAGGCGATACTGAAAACTCAGACTCGGATCTTCTGACAACCGTTTCCACCAGTCACGGACGTCACTATTTTGTGCACTCATACAATCTTTGGCGAGCTGGCCCATCCAACCTTCACAAATGCCCACCATCTGACCTTTCACGCCCATCTTTTTGGTAATCTCACTTAGCGAAGTGAAGACACTTTCCGCTTCTTGCAACTGGTCCATGCCACCTTTGAGCGTTTCGCGGGCGCGCTTATTTAAGCGATCAAGCAGGACCTTAGAAAAGTCTTTGATCTTATCTTTCTCAAGCCAGAACTCGGCCAAACCTTTTGCTTGATAGGCCTTGATCTCTGCAGGTTCGATCTTTTCACCGGCCAAAAAGCGTCGGACCCAATGAGGCTTGCCGTCTTTTTTCATCTGCAAAAACACATCTACATCGAGCTGCTCAAAATGAAAGAAAAGATTCACCGGCATAGAAACATAGTCCACATCCGTACTTTTCTCTTCACCTAAAGTCTTTTTAAGATGGGCCCCGAGCTTTTCCCACTCATGGGGGTGATAACAAAATTCCGGGGCGTACGGCGCACTCGGATCGCCGATTCCTAGAATGACAATCCCTTGCTGCGCGATTTTTTTTACTTGGCGAAAATTGTCGCTGTTCGCAGAGCCTTCCACGATAAAAACATCGATATTTCCTGCTATCTGCGCCAACTGCATGGCCTCGACAACATCGGTCTTAATCACGGTATTAACGTCGCTTCGTGAACACAACTGCGCCGTCAAAATATCTGTGAGTTCTGCATTCACCAGACATCCCATCACCTGCTTCATATATTAATCTCCGCTTAACACATAAAATAAAAAAACCCGGCATTCGCCGGGTTTTCTATATTATGCAGGATGTTCGCAGCAATTAGCCAATGAGTTTGAGAGCGTTTTGGCCGCTTGCGTTTGCTTGTGCCAACACTGAAGTACCAGCAGAGTTCAAGATGCTGTTCTTCGCTTGTTGTGCAGTTGCGTCTGCGTAGTCTACGTCGCGGATACGAGAGTTAGCTTGGCTCAAGTTCTCAACGTTGATCTGCAAGTTGTTACTTGTAGAAGTCAAACGGTTTTGAATTGCACCCAAGAAAGCGCGGTAGCCTGAAACTTTCTCGATCGCTTGGTCAACGTTCACCAAAGATGACTGTGAGCCTTCTTTAGAAGATACGTCGAGTTCAGAAACACCCAAGTCATCAACGCGAGCGTTAACCTGAGCAGAGTCGTAACCAATACGGTCTTGGAAGTCGTCGTTGTTCACGCCGATTTGGAAGTCGTATTTCTTGCCGTTACCATCCAACAGTTTTTGGCCGTTGAACTCAGTTACTTGTGAAATACGATCCAATTCTTGCTTCAAGTTTTGGTATTCCATGTTGGTCATGCTGCGCTCTGTATCACCAACGGTGTCAGAAGCAGTTTGGATGGCCAATTCACGCATACGAGTCAAAATTGAAGAAACTTCGTTCAAGCCGCCTTCAGCGGTTTGAATCATTGAGATACCGTCGTTGGCGTTGCGGTCCGCTTGTTTCATTGAGCGGATGTTGGCTTTCATCTTTTCAGAGATGGCCAAGCCTGCAGCATCATCAGCAGCTTTTGTGATGCGAGAACCAGATGAAAGCTTAGAGAGCACGCTCTCACTTTCACGGTTGCTTACACCCAAGTTGCGTTGAGCAGCAATTGAAGCAATGTTAGTATTAATACGAAAACCCATCAGAATCCTCCTTGGTTGTTAATCCCTCACCCGATCCGTGGTGATTCTTTTTCCCAACCTTGAGAAAATGATGAGCATCCATGCTCTGGTAAAAATTGCCTCCCCAATGGGGTAGACACAAACCGTTTCGGTGCTCCACAAAAGAACTTAACGCACTCGCAATGGTTTTTTTTAGAGTGTGATTTTCTCGAACGGCTTCGCATAGTTATGAGTACCCGAGCAAAAAACTTGCTTCTTTTCCTCTCAAAAACTCTGCTAAGATGGGTGCATGAAGACTGCTATCGACCGCGTATTATTGGTCCAATCTGAGGGCGAACTCGCCAATTACACCATGTCTTTGCTGGATGAGATGGGCTTTCGCCATGTGGTCCATGCGGCCGACGTCTCACAAGCTGAACGTCTCTGGAAAAACTCTCTCGAGAAACAACGTCCGTTTCAACTCGTCGTCTGCGATGATGAAGTTTCGGGTGGAGGATTGAGTTTCTTTGATATCATCTCGCCTACTCCCATGGTGGTCTTCTCTCACGCCACCAATCCACAAAATCTGCGTCTCGCTGCAAAGATTGGGATTTCAAATCTCGTCTTTCGCCCTTACGGACGCACACAACTTGAGTACGCACTCAAAGCTGTCTTGAAATTTTAAAACTCATTTCATAAGTAGGCAGATGCTAGGCGACGAGGAGTGAGGGCGGAGGCTTACATCAAGTAAGCCGCACAACCGAACGACGCAGGCAACGCCGCAGATGACATTTAGGGAATGAGTTTAGTTAAAGTCTTTGTAGGGAAGATTGTGGAGACCGGTCCACACTTTCAAATCAAACTCGACATGATTCTCAAACTGCGCGACATCGACGGTGTCTTCAAACGAAACGATTCGTGCATACGGTAAGGCCTGGGACTCCTGGCCTTGTGACAAATCGAGGTTCACCATCTTCGTCCACGTGCCTGTGTTGATGAAGGCCGTGCCATCGTTAAAAAGACGCAAGGTGGGATTGTGAGTATGGCCCACAACAAGTAAGCGCGCTTGAGGTTTGCTGGTAAAAAAATCGCGCGTGAGTGTTTCAAAGTCTTGGAACAGTGTTAATTCTCGAACGAGATCTCCCGCGACTCGCTTCCAGCCAACTTTCAGCATGAGGTAATACCAGAACCGCACCATGAAGTAGTAATGGAAGTTTGAAAGGATAAATCGCAGTGTGAAAAAGGTATCGAAGATCAATCCGTGAATAATGAAGTGCTTAATCGGGCGAACCGCATTGATGTGCGGGCGCTCTTGCTTGTAACGATTGATGACGTTGATGACATAGTATGAGCCCCAAGAAGGAATGAAGAACCTTCCTCCGCCCTGTGAATCAACGACTGAAGTCTCAGGATCAAACTCGTGAGCGCGTTCATACTGATGACCATGCTGGATATACACACCTGGGATCGGGACATGGGTATGCAATTCGTTTTGTAAGGTGATGCGGCCTTCGAGGTCTTTACCAAAGAAAGCCTTGAATTCTTTTTTGACCGAATCAAGGACCAGCTCTGCATCATGGTTACCAATGATGTAAGTGATACTCTTCTCAGGTTTAGAAACGAAGTTCTTGAGGGCCTGCATAACAGGACGGTGAGCTTGGATGATCATACGAATTTTTTCGAGACAAGCTTCTTCACTCCAAAACTCATCGTCAAAGAACTCTACGTAAGGGACGGCAAGGAAATCGAGGAAGTCGCCGTTGATGATCAGCTCGACTGTTTTATTTTCGTACTCACCTGAGCAGTGATAGTTCAAGAACTCGATCAACTCGTTGTCGTAATGGAAGTCCTCCAGCATATTGCGGCGGCCTTTCACGTGTTTACCGGCCCCCAGATGGAGGTCAGAAATCACGAGAACAAGTTTTTTCCAATCATGGCTGCGACGGGATTTCATAGGTCTTTTTGCCCGCCGTCAGTTCGACTTCTTGAAAAGCCGGAGCGAGAGGTTGAAAAATGACAGCGCCTTTACCCGTGTGGCGAAACTCCACAGTCTTAGAGAGGCCGGCCTTTACATTAACGAATTTAAGATCTTTGCCTGCGGAGTGAAACTTCCCTACCACATCATTGAGGGAAAGATTCTCTACGATGACAGCATACTGGGCTGCCACGGTCTTAGGTGCTTCCACACGAATCTTTCTGTCATGGAGTTCGACTTTGAAAGCTTCCACGGCAAAAGCGTTGAGACTAAAGCAGAATGCGAGAAGCACGTACTTCACAGTAGCAGTCTCCATTCAGTTAGTTTCTTCACTTCGTCTCGCATCTTGGCCGCTTCCTCAAAACGCAGCCCCTTGGCCGCTTCTTTCATATCTTGTTTCAACTGCTTGATTTTAGCATCGATAGCTTCAGGCGTGAGGTCCTGGTCACCCTTGCCCACTTCTTTCCGATCTTTTTTGTCGGACTTCTTGGAGGAGCGAAGAATGTCGATCACACCCCCACTAATATTTTTCAGGATGGTCTTTGGAGTAATGCCATTTTCGGCATTCCACGCTTCTTGCTTGGCCCTTCTCTCAGACGTGATAGTCATGGCCTGACGAATGCTGGGTGTGGTCTTAAAGCCATAGAGCAACACTCGCCCTTCGCTGTTACGGGCGGCACGACCGATGGTTTGAATCAGAGAGCGGGTTGAGCGCAGGAAGCCTTCTTTGTCAGCGTCCAAAATACCGACCAAGGCCACCTCCGGAAGATCCAAGCCTTCGCGCAAGAGATTGATCCCCACGAGTACATCAAACTCCCCAAGACGCAAATCCCGTAAGATTTCCATGCGCTCAAGAGTGTCGATATCTGAGTGAAGGTAACGGATCTTGAGACCAGCCCCACGATAGAAGGTCGTAAGTTCCTCGGCGAGTTTTTTTGTCAGCGTGGTAATGAGAACACGGAAGCCAGCAGCAATCGTCTTGCGAGTCTCTACTAGCATGTCATCGACTTGATTCTTGGCGTCCCGCAATTCGATGATAGGATCGAGCAGGCCAGTCGGGCGAATGATCTGCGAGACATACTCGCCTTGAGATTGCGCCAGTTCGTAATCGGCCGGTGTCGCCGATACGTAGAGCACTTGATCTAAGCGCTTATCAAACTCTTCAAACTGCAACGGACGGTTATCTAGGGCACTTGGCAAACGAAAGCCGTAGTCGACCAACGTTTGCTTTCTGTTGCGGTCACCACGATACATGCCGCCTACTTGTGAGACGGCGATATGGGACTCATCCACCACCAGGAGAAAATCTCGTTTGAAGTAATCTACCAAAGTAGGTGGCGGATCGCCCTCTTTAGCATCGGTGAAGTGGCGCGAATAGTTTTCAATCCCTGGACAGAAGCCCATCTCTTCTAACATCTCAAGATCGAGCAGAGTGCGCTGCTGAAGTCGTTGTGCCTCGACCAGCTTGTTT
>JBEIPE010000185.1:0-6082 GCA_040377215.1 Halobacteriovoraceae bacterium | reverse complement strand
CGCTCAATCCGTCTGCACCTAAAGGTGAGGTCGTGACCCGCATTACTCAAGTGGCAAGCTTCATCAAGGCTGCCCGATTGCCTGCAAGAACGCCCGCACGTCGTTAATTCTGTTTTTATCGAGAAAGAGCCGCACATCTTTAAAGCGGCTCTTCTCTCCTCTTAATAACTCCACTTCATGCTTTTTTAGTTTCAGCTCTTGAGCAACGAACTCGAGGACGGCTTCGTTGGCCTCTCCGTCTCGTGGAGGCGCACTGATTTTCAGTTTGAGTCGAGACGGTTCACCAAAAGTTCCCGCCCATCCACTTTTGCTAGCGCCGGGCTGAATGTAGAGTAAGAGGTCAAGGCCATGGTCGAATGTTCGCAAGTAGTCCATGGACTAATAATGCCGCAGAACTTCCTGACCTAACACCCCTGCTTTGAGAATCCACGCGACGGTTCTCAGCCAATTGGTTGCGACGAGCCGTTCGATGGCCTTGTCTGATTTGCCAAGGGCCAGGACCTCATGCAAAGGAACTTGTATAAAAGCCGTTGAGAGCCAAATCACGCCGGACAATCCCAAGGCGGTCCAGGACACCCAGGGCCCCACTGAAACATCGAAGAGCATCAGCCCAACGAGTATGAACTCCGCGATCATGACCGGCCCCACCAGCCACCCCATGCGGGTGGTGTGAAAATCACTGAAGCGACGAAAGTCCTCTTCAGGAACAAAGCGAAAGGCCGGGTAGTGCACGAATTGAATCGTGCAGATCAGACCCACTAGCAAACAAGTCACAACGAAATGAAGCCACAATATACTCATGCCCCTAGCATGATTCTGCTGCTCACCTGCTGTCACCTGACGAACGTTGGACAGCAAAAGAAAATTGCTCGGATAAAGGATTCTTGTCCCCGTCTGGCTTACGGCCCTACAATAGAGAGATGCAGATATCTAACTGGGAACTGTGGTGGCGTCAGACACTCGATTTAACCATCGCGAGTATGAAGTCCCGTTACCGCAAAACATTTGCCGGCTTTTTATGGGTTCTCCTCAACCCGATTATCATGTTTGGTGTGCAGGCGTTGGTGTTTAAAAAGTTTTTGCGCCTTGAGATGAATGACTACTATTTGTTTCTCGCCGGCGGTTTGATCCCATGGATTTTCATGACTCAAACCATTCAGATGGGCACGGGTGTGCTGCTTGCAAACGCCACCCTGCTGCGCTCTTTCCGTTTGCATCCACTGATCCTCGTGGCGTCCTCAGTGTTGGATAACTTTATCAATTTCACGCTCACGCTTCTTATTGTTGTGACCCCCGTGATTTTACTTTCAGATAGCGGAAGTAATTGGTCACTTCTGTGGACACCGATCACGTTGATCCCACTGCTTCTCACGGCAGCGTCATTGGCCACACTGATGGCCATCGTCAATGTGTTCTACCGTGATGCGAACTTCGTGCTTGGATTTGTTTTCAGTATTCTCTTTTTCCTCACTCCCATTTTTTATCCCATCTCCTATGTTCCTGAGCAGTATCACTGGATGGTGGAACTCAATCCGTTTCTCCATGCGCTTGAGCCTTTTCGTGCCACGCTGAATCCGGAAACCTCCGCTTCGTGGTTCCCGCTGTGGCTCAAGTCCATGGGTTGGGGATTAGGTATTGCACTCGTCACACTTTTCTACTGGCGGAAAAAACGTAATGAACTCTTCATCGCAATCTAATGTTTTGCTGGAGGCCAAGAACCTCCACCTTGAGTTTCCTGTGCGTCTTTATGCTCACACAGGGCTGCGTGATACGTTTGTAAATGCATTAAGAAATCCGTGGGACTTCATTATGAGATCCCCTGAGATCTTGCCGGTCTTGCGTGGAGTGAACCTCAAGCTCTACAAAGGTGATCGTGTTGGATTATTAGGGGTCAACGGCGCGGGCAAAACAAGTTTGTGCCGCATTTTAAGTGGAATGGTTCAGCCTCAACTCGGTACTGTCACCTCCACCGGAACTGTTGAGGCGATTTTTGATGTGGGCACAGGGATTATGCCGGAGCTCACGGGCCGCGAGAATGCGCATCTCCTCGCCCGCTTGTTTTACAACACCCGTTATGTGCCTCAAGAAGAAGTGGAAGAGGCCCTTGTGTTCTCGGAGCTGGGTCCCTTCCTGGACATGCCCTACAAGAGCTACAGCCGCGGTATGCAGGCACGCCTGGTCCTCTCGCTCGTGTCCACAACTCCTAGCCAGGTTTTGATTCTTGATGAAGTTTTCGACGGCGCGGATGTATTTTTTAGAGAAAAGATTGCGGCGCGGATGATGAAAAAAATTGAAAAGTCCGAGGCCGTGATTTTTGTTTCTCACGGCCCAGAACAGATTCTACAACTTTGTAATCGGGTTATTGTGCTTTCAGTGGGCGAAATCGTCTTTGATGGCCCTCCACAAGAGGGCATCAATTATTATCTGAGCAACTCTTCAAACTCGTTCGGCAAGCACTGACATCTCTTCTTCCTCTTCGGGCTTCTTCTCACGGGCGACCACAGAGTACATGGCCGGCACCACGAAGAGCGTAAGAATCGTTGAAACGAAACTTCCCCCGATGATTGACCACGCCATAGGGCCCAAAACCTCCGCACCAGGACCGATCGCCAAAGCAGGCGGCATGGCACCGGCGATGGTGGCGAATGACGTCATGAGAATCGGCCGCAGGCGTTTCGGGCAGGCCTCTTCCAAGGCCGTGCGAATGTCTCGACCTTCGCTGCGCACTTGGTTGGTGAAATCCACCAAGAGGATCGAGTTTTTCTTCACGATACCCATCAAGAGAATCAAACCAATCGCAGAGTACATGTTCAAAGAAAGATCCAACGACCAAAGAGCGATAAACGCTCCGGAGAACGCAAACGGTAAGGCCAACAAAACCACCACTGGGTCAATGAAGCTATTGAACTGACTTCCCAGAACCATGTAGGCGATCAGAATCCCTAAGACCAATGCGAACAACAAACTCGTAACGGCCTGCCGGAATGTCTCAGAGCTACCGGACTCCACCAACATGTAGCCTGGTGGCAAGTGCTTTTGCGTAATCACGCGCACCATATCGAGTGCCTCACCTTGCGATTTTCCTTTGGCGATTCCCGCAAAGATATTCACAGCACGTGAACGGTCCTTACGAGTCACAGAAGTGGCACCGGCCTTTTCGTCGACTTTCACGACTTCTGTGAGGCGCACGAGTTCTCCGCGAGTGTTGCGGACAAAAATACGCCCCAAGGTTTCTTTTTCATCAGGCGACACATCGGCCATCTTCACACGGATATCGTTGCGGTGCCCGTCCTTAGAAAATTTGCCAATCGCCTGGCCACCCACAAGAGCGTTAATGGTTCGACCGATCTCATCCACGCTCACACCATATTTCTTGGCCGCGTCTCGGTCAGGTGTAATGTGAACCTCGGTGACCGCCGCTTTGTAATCCGTATCGACGTCTTCATAGATGCCAGAAGCCCTCATTTCATCCATGATCGCTTTTGTGGCTGGCACGAGACCTTTCCACTCGGGTCCGGTCAACGTGAATTCCACTGGGAAACCACGGCCACTCGCCGAGAAGCCCCCTTGCGAAGTGTCTTGGACGAAGATTTGACCGCCTTGAATTTTCTTAAACTCACCACGGTATTTATTCAGCAAGTCCTGCTGACGAGGGCGTTTGCCCGTTTCTGGATCAACAGGACGATCCTTAGGGGCCTTGAGAGTCACAAAGACTTGCGCTGTATTGGATTCGCTTCCACCGAATCCACCTACTGAGACGAAGAAACGCTCCACTTCACCCTTTTCTTTGAGCATCGCTTCGACCTGTTTGGTCACGTTGTCGGTAAACTCAAGGCTTGATCCCTCTGCGGTTTTTACACGCATCAAGAATGAGCTGGTGTCCTGTGCAGGCACAAATTCCTTAGGAATCTTAGTAACCAGGAAGAAAGTGGCAATGAAGAACACAAACGAAAGCCCGAGCGTCCAGGCACGGTGGTTAAGAACGAACGTCAACCAACGCTTATACCAATCAATAATGTGATCAAAGATCCGATCCACAAACGCACCTAACTTGGAAGAACGGCCAGGTGGGTCCATAAACTGAGAACAGCGCATCGGAGTCAACGTCAAAGCCTCAACAAGCGAGAGGCCGACGGCCACAGAAATAGTGACGCCGAACTGGAAGAGATACTTGCCGATGATCCCGTCCATGAGGGCGACGGGGATAAAGATCGCGATGATCGCCACGGTGGCCGCCAAGGCGGCAAAGGTAATTTCATTGGCCCCATCGAACGAAGCCTTGCGACGGCTCTTCCCTTCTTCATGGTGGCGGTAAATATTCTCTAAGACCATGATGGCATCATCCACGACGATACCAATGGCAAGAGAGAGGCCGAGGAGCGAAAAGGTGTTCAGCGTGAAGCCGAGCCAGTTCAAAATAATGAAGGCACCAAGGATAGAAGTCGGAATCGCCAAGACCACGTTCACCGTGGCGGCGAATGAACCGAGGAACAACCAGCAAACGATCGCCGTCAGGATGGCCGATAGAACCATCGTGAAGATCAACTCGTGAATGGAGTCATCGATGAACTTCGTACTGTCGAAATTCACACCCAGCTCCATCCCCTGAGGAAGGTTCTTTTGAAGCTCGGAAATCTTTTTCTTAACACCTTCTGCGACTGCAATCGTATTCGAGCCTCGCTGCTTACGGATTCCAAGGCCTACGGCATTTTTGCCATTGGTCCGTGAGATACGTCGAACATCAGCAAGCCCGTCTTCCACCTGCGCCACTTCACCCAAGAAGATCGGACTGAAGTTGGCCGCGCCTCCGCGGCGAATCATGGGGAGTTTTTTGAATTCATCTACGGTTGAAGCTTCGCCGAGCGTTCGCACGTTACGCTCACGACTGGCGTCCTCTAAGAATCCAGAGGGTGCCTCTTGGTGCTCTGTTTGGATGGCGCCGATGACATCAGTCACCGTCATTTGATATTGATTGAGTTTTTTAGAATCCACCCACACGCGCAGGTTCGGATCGACATACCCACCCAGGAACACGTCTGCGACACCAGGAACTGTTTGGAACTTGTCTTTGAGTTGGTCACGCACAAACGCCATGAGGGTCTTGCGGTCCATCTGTTCAGAACTTACACCAAGCCAAAGGATCGGTCGGTCATCCGGATTAACCTTCGTGATAATCGGCGGATCAATGTCTTCTGGAAGATTGCGCTGCGCCTGATTGAGCTTCGCCTCGATTTCAGAAACGGCCACGTTAATGTCTTTCTCCAGGCCAAACTCGACAGAGATATTGGCCGTGCCCAGTCGAGCTGTTGAGGTCACTGACTTCACACCTTCCACGGCCACGACGGCGGACTCGATGGGGTCAACCACATCGAGCTCCATGACTTCTGGAGCGGCGCCTTCGTAGTTCACAGAAATGTTCACCACCGGAAAATCCACATCTGGCAGCTGGCTGACGCCCATTTCTCGGAAAGCGAGAAAACCAAACACCATCAGGCCCAGCATCAACATCCAGGCAAAAACCGGGCGGCGGATCGAGATATCTGACAAACTCATGGGCTTACTCCTGTCGCAAGTTGTAACTGCAACGCCAACATTTCTCTTTCAAGCACCGCTCGTTCAAAGCCGCGCTTGTTATCGATGTATTCATTCAAAGAAACCAACACATCAAGGCTTGTGACCAGACCATACCGATAGTCTTTTTTGTTTTCTTGATAGGTGGCTTCCGCTTTTGACTGCGCCACTTTAAGATCGCCTACCACTTTGTCGAGCGTCTGCACGTTCTGCCAGAGGATGCGTACATCACGATCAACCTCTCTCTTGAGGCGCTCGTAGGCCAGCACGTTTTCACGTTTTCTCTCAGCAGCCTCACGTGTTTGCGCCATGACAGTGCCACCTTGAAAGATCGGCACGCTCACGGCCACACCGACGTCCCATTCAGAGTCCTGCAAGATACCGGTGCGCTCAAAGTAGTAGTTGGCGTTAAAGTCTACCGTCGGATGGTGGCCAGCTTTGGCGATGCTGATTTCTTTCTCCGTGAGCTGAATATTCTGCGCACTCGCTTTCACATCCGGGCGCTGCTGGG
>JBEIPE010000287.1:0-3761 GCA_040377215.1 Halobacteriovoraceae bacterium | reverse complement strand
GCCGCGGACACCAACTTCATGGCCTTGGTGATCTTAAAAGTACCTTTGGTACTCTTGATCCGCTTTTTTAAGTCTTTAATATTTGCCATGGCTCAGTTTCGCCTTAGTGTTTGTAAGCTGCTACGAAAGTCTTGATGGCTTCAACCAACTTGCCTTCAGACTCTGGAGAAATCGCGTTTTCCTTGCGGATAGCGCCAATCAAATCAGAGTGCTTGCTGTTCATGTACTCGATGAGCTCTTTTTCTGCAGACAAGATTTTGTCGACAGGAATTGAGTCAAACATTCCACGAATCGCGCCAAAGATCGCAACAACTTGGTTGGTCACTTCGATCGGCTGGTATTGACCTTGCTTCAACAATTCAACGAGGCGTGAACCACGCGCAAGCTGACGTTGTGTCGCTTCGTCCAAGTCAGAGCCGAATTGAGAGAACGCGGCCAACTCGCGGTATTGTGCGAGATCGAGACGGAGTGTACCGGCAACTTTCTTCATCGCTTTAGTCTGAGCAGCACCACCTACGCGGGAAACTGAAAGACCAACGTTTACCGCCGGGCGGATACCAGAGTTGAACAAGTCAGACTCGAGATAGATCTGGCCGTCAGTGATCGAAATTACGTTGGTAGGAATGTAAGCCGCAACGTCACCTTCTTGAGTTTCGATGATTGGAAGAGCTGTCATTGAGCCTGCGCCCAAAGCGTCGTTCACTTTACATGCGCGCTCGAGAAGACGTGAGTGAATGTAGAATACGTCCCCTGGGAATGCTTCACGGCCCGGTGGGCGGCGAAGAAGCAATGACATCTGACGGTAAGCTTGAGCTTGTTTGGTCAAGTCATCGTACACGATCAAGGCGTGCTTGCCGCTGTCGCGGTAGTACTCACCCATCGTCGCGCCAGTGTAAGGAGCGAGGTATTGCAATGGAGCAGAAGACGAGGCTGGAGCAGACACGATGATCGTGTACTCGAGGGCGCCGGCTTCAGAAAGTTTTTGGTAAACTTGGCGAACCGTTGATTGCTTCTGACCGATCGCTACGTAAATGCAAATTACGCCTTTACCTTTCTGGTTGATGATCGTGTCTACGGCTACGGCAGTCTTGCCAGTTTTACGGTCACCGATGATCAATTCGCGCTGACCGCGGCCGATTGGGATCATGGCGTCGATCGCTTTGATACCAGTCTGAAGCGGCTCGTGAACTGACTTACGAGCGATGATACCTGGGGCCTTTGTTTCTACTTGGCGCCATTCTTTCGCAGCGATTTCGCCGTTACCGTCAATTGGCTCGCCGATAGCGTTAACTACGCGACCCAAGAGAGCGTCGCCAACAGGTACTGAAACGATTTTTTCAGTACGCTTAACAGTTGAGCCTTCTTTGATGGCCGCATCGTCACCGAGAACCGCGATACCAACGTTGTTGGTCTCAAGGTTCAACACCATCCCCTTAACGCCGCCTTCGAACTCAACGAGCTCGCCCGACAAAACGTTTTTCAAACCGAACACGCGTGCCACACCGTCACCGATGGTCAAAACAGTGCCGATTTCGTTCATCTGCAGGCGCGATTCGAAGTTTGCAATGCGCTCTTTAATGATGCCCGTGATTTCTTCCGGACGGATGGTTGTTGTCATAGTCTTCCTTCCTTGCGGTTATTCGCTGATAACAGAGTTTTTAAATTGGTCGAGCTGGTAATCGAGAGACGCGTCCATTTGTAGGTCTTCAACAGTCACACGGTAGCCAGCACTGATATTTGCATTTTGTGTATAAGTGAGATTCGGCTCGCGGCCCAAGCGTGTCTTCAGAAACGCTTTCATCTGGTCGATGATTTTTGGATCTACGTGAGCTTCTGCACCCTCAATAACACCCTTAAGGAAACCCTTCTGGTCGTCGTCGAGGACAATCATCTCTTTCACGATCAGCGGCAAGAGGCCGATACGTTTTTCTTCGATGAGGTAATTAACCATGCCTGTTACGAGCGTAGAGAAGCCTGCTTTTTTTGCAATTTCTGCAAAAACCATTTTCTTCTCGTCGAGAGTAAATACATCCATAAAAAGAACGTTTTCGAGCACGTTCGTTTTATTGATCATCTCTGTAAGAACGGTGAGCTCATCAACAACTTTCTCTTTCTTCTCGTTTCCGAGTTGAAGCAAAGACTGAGCGTAAACTTTAGAAACTGTTTTTTCTTTCATTTCACCATCTCCCCAAGAATTTTAGCCGAGGCTTTATTCTGGTAGTCTTTGTTGCCCTTGATTGTCGTCTTTGCTTTCGCAATAACTTGATCAAGTAAGCTTGCATTGAGTGCTGCGATCATGGTCTTGCGCTCAGCTTCGATCTTAGAAGTGGCATCTGTTTTAAGCTTGAAGAGCTTGTCTTCTACTTCACGAGCATAAGTCTTTTCGTAATTCTTCACTTCGGTCTCTGCGTGGCGAAGAATTTCTTTGGCTTCAGAATCAACATTCGCCATCTTCTTCTGCTGGGCTTGAAGCATCACCTCTGCTTCTTTTGACTTGAGGCTTGCTCGCTCAAGTGTGTTGGTGATTTCTTCGGCTTTTGAAGTGAAGTGTGCCGACAATGGGCCCTTCAATTTCCAAACCAAAAAACCTACCAAGAGAACAACGTTTACAAGAGGAGCGATGAGATCAGTCACGCTGCCATGACCGCCGTTGCCAGCAGCAATGGCTGTTTCCATCAATACGCTCAAACCAGCAACGAGATACGCAGTCCACATCAACATCGGTAACCTCAGTTCAAAATTTTCTTAACGAGATCATCAGAGAGAGAATCAACTTCGCCGAGGAACTTTGATTTGTTCGTCTGGATTTCATTTTCGAAATCAAGACGAGAGTTCTCTACGAATTGATTAATTTCTTTTTCTGTTTTCTTAAATGATTCACCATGACGAGCTTGGATTTCAGCTTTCTTAGATGAAACAACTTTCATCGCTTCTTTGTTCGCGCCATCAATCTTTGATTTATATTCCTGCGCCATCTTGTTCACGTTTTCGAGAGTCAAATCAGCGCTGCTCTCAAGCTTTACCGTCTTGTCTTCACGGTTTTCGAGTACAAACTGAAGATGATTCAGAAACAAAAACTTCGCGACAATAAACATGCCGAACACGATGAGGAATTGTGGCAGGAGAGATGAATCGACACCCAATTGGGTGAAAATGGCCTTGACGGTATCCATGGTGAAGGGTCCCGGAGTTGGTTAATTAGCTGTAATTAAATAGACGTGGAGGGGGGTATCGTCAAGGAGGTTATTTCTTGTCTTTCATCTTAGTGACGCCGTGGAAAATAACTCCTTCTTCGACAACCAATGAGGGGGCAATGACCGTTCCCTCAAATCTTGCTGGGCGTCGAATTTCGACGCGCGAAGAAGCTTTTACGTTACCTTTCACAGAACCTGAAATAATCACGACGTTAGCGTTGATATCGGCGTTAATGACCGCGCCTTCGGAGATGATAAGTGTGTCATTTGAAAAGACTGAGCCGTTAACCACGCCAGCGATGCGCACCACGCCACTAAAGGAAAGGTTTCCCTCGAATTTGCAACCCTCTTCGATGATGGCGCAGATCTCGCTACGTTTTGACACGGAAGTCCTATTTCATTAAGAAGCTGAAGACGTCATTGAACTCAGCTTCGTTGCTGAATTTAATTGTAATCGATCCGGCGCCATTTTTCTTAGATTTCACACCAAAATGAAAACCAGTCTTCTTTTCCAGGCGATCGCGAAGTTGATCGTAGCGCTCAGCTACCATGTTCTTCCCTTCTTTT
>JBEIPE010000009.1:0-23716 GCA_040377215.1 Halobacteriovoraceae bacterium | reverse complement strand
TGAAACTCTCACCGAACGGTTAGCCGATCCTTCTTTGTACGATCGCGCTGATGAAATGCGCCAGATCAACCAAGAGCGCAAGGGCATCGAGCCTTTGGTGATCAAGTACCGCGATTACAAAAAGCTGGTGGGTGACATCGCTGGAAATAAAGAAATTCTCCAGACGGAGAAAGACGAAGACATGCGCGAAATGGCGAAAGAAGAGCTCGCCGAACTCGAAGCGCAACTTCCGGCCATCGAACAAGAACTTAAGCTACTCCTTCTTCCGAAAGACCCTGCTGACGACAAAAACGTCGTCTTGGAAATTCGTGCCGGCGCCGGTGGTGATGAGGCCAGTATCTTCGTGGGCGAAGTCTGGCGCATGTACCGTCAGTACTGCGGGATCCGCGGATGGCGTGCTGAGGTACAATCCATTTCAGAAGGTGATCGCGGCATCAAAGAAATTATTGTTGTCGTAAGCGGCGAGCAAGTTTACTCGCGCATGAAATATGAATCCGGTGTTCACCGTGTCCAGCGTGTTCCAGAGACAGAGGCGCAAGGTCGCGTTCACACCTCTACAATCACCGTGGCCGTCATGCCGGAAGCGGATGAAGTGGGTGATGTGACGATCAATATGAACGATGTTCGTATCGATGTGTACCGTTCCGGCGGTTCGGGTGGTCAGTCCGTTAACACCACCGACTCTGCCGTGCGCTTGACTCACATGCCGTCGGGCATCGTGATCGCCATGCAAGATGAACGCTCTCAGCTTAAAAACAAAGACAAGGCCTTCAAGATCCTTCGCGCCAAGCTCTACGACATGGAAGTGCAGAAGCGCCACGACGCGATCGCTTCGACTCGGAAGGGTCTCGTCGGTACCGGTGATCGCTCAGAGCGCATCCGTACCTACAACTTTCCTCAGGGCCGTATTTCCGATCACCGTATCAACCTCACGATCTTTAACATCGCTGCCGTGATGAACGGAGATGTCGATGAGTTGATTGAACCGTTGATTGCGCACAACCAAGCGATCCTCTTGCAGGGTGAAGGCGACATGTAATGGATTGGCGGGCGTTTTTTACCCAACACCGCTCAACTCTTGAAGCCCACTACCCAGGACTCTCTCTCAATCGTTTTTTGCGTGAAGCTGAGGAAATCGGCGGCGACGGCGCGGCCTTTCTTGCCGGAATCCCGTTTGCTTATCAGCTCGGCTACGCCGAATTCGTCGACCATAAATTCACTGTTACAACTGATGTGCTTATCCCACGTTCAGAAACCGAACAGCTCTTTGAGCTGGTGGATCAGGCGATCAAAAACCATCCGGCCTGGCGTCGTCTGGTGGATGTGGGAACGGGGAGTGGCTGTTTAGGACTAAGTCTCGCCCATGCCCATCCGATGTTATCCGCTACGCTGGCGGACATTTCACCTGCGGCGTTGGCGGTGGCCAAAGAGAACGCCCGAAAACTCGGTCTGCATTCGGTCACTTTTCAAGAAAGTGATCTTCTCAAAGAGATCGTCGGTCTATTTGATGTCATCGTGACCAATCCTCCCTATATCCCGCGCTCGGCCAAAGGCGTGCACGCCATGACTGATCGCCATGAGCCTCATCTGGCCCTTTATGTAGAAGACGCGCAGTACGAGGCGTTTTTCATGCGCTTATTTGATCAAAGTGCGCGGCGTCTTACGAGTGATGGCATGTTTTTTATGGAAGGCCATGAAGACCGCCTCGCAGACTGCGCGCAGTGGGCGAAAGCGGCCAAACTCACTCAGGTTCAAATTCATAAAGACCTTACTGGTAGATTCCGCTTTTTGACGGCGCAAGCACCACGTGCCCCTCTTGGTTAATCAGGAAACTTAGGGCTAGAATAACCTCACATCACCTGAGGAATATTTTATGGATAAGTTACTGGTCACCGGCCCCCATCGCTTAGAAGGAACAGTAAAAGTATCGAGCGCAAAAAATGCGACGCTGCCGATTCTCGCAGCGGCTTTGTTGTTCGAAACTCCTGTACGACTTGCGGATATTCCTAAGCTCAATGATGTGGCGACCATGTTGAAGCTTCTTGAGAGCATGGGTCTCAAGATCGAACGTTCAGGTAAAGACATCACCATCGACGCGTCTCATGTTTCAAACTTAGTGGCCGACTACGCCTTGGTGAAAACCATGCGTGCATCTGTTTTAGTGCTTGGCCCCATGCTCGCACGTTACGGCAAAGCCAAAGTCTCTCTGCCGGGTGGTTGTGCCATTGGCGCACGTCCGGTCGACATTCATCTCAGCGGCCTTGAAAAAATGGGTGCGAAGATTCAAATCGAACAAGGTTACATCCTTGCGGAGTGCGAACGTTTGCAGGGAGCGAATCTTACGCTTTCATTTCCATCAGTAGGCGCCACAGAGAACTTGATGATGGCGGCGGTGTATGCGGATGGTGAAACCATTATTGAAAACGCGGCTCGCGAACCAGAGATCGTCGATCTCGCCAATTTCTTGATCCACTTCGGCGTCACGGTCGAAGGCGCAGGCACCTCACGCGTTCGTATCGTGGGCGCAAGTCCACAGAAGAAGTATGCTGCACCCAAAGCTTATCGCGTGATTGGTGATCGTATTGAAGCGGCGACCTTTATCATCGCGGGCCTTATGAGCAACTCACACATTAAAGTCACCGGCTTTGAAGCGTGGACGTTGGATTCAGTGCTCGAGACTCTCGAAAAAATGGGCGCCAAGATCAATCGTCTCGATGACGGCGTGGAAGTCATGCCGAGCGGTCGTTTGAAAGGCGCCGTGATTGAAACGGCACCATTCCCAGGTTTCCCGACAGATGTGCAAGCACAGATGATGGCCTTGATGTGTCTTTGTGATGGTAACTCAGTTATCACCGAGCAGATTTTTGAAAACCGTTTTATGCACGTGCCAGAGTTGGCACGTATGGGTTGCAAAATTTCTCTTAAAGGGAATGCTGCCTTGATTGAAGGTGTGGAATCGCTTTCGGGCGCACCT
Source organism: Halobacteriovoraceae bacterium (assembly GCA_040377215.1). Classification (GTDB taxonomy): domain Bacteria; phylum Bdellovibrionota; class Bacteriovoracia; order Bacteriovoracales; family Bacteriovoracaceae; genus UBA6144. Next base: position 20,742 of record JBEIPE010000009.1, on the reverse strand, counting down.
GTGATGTGTACGGATCTTCGTGCTTCAGCGGCACTGATCCTTGCGGCCCTTCAAGCGAAAGGTCAGTCAGAGATTCAACGTGTCTATCATTTGGATCGTGGCTATGAAGATCTCGAGGCAAAGTTCAAAGGCCTCGGTGCAAAAGTAGAACGCGTAAAATAAGGAGAATCTATGGATTGCGTATTCTGCAAGATTTTTCAGGGCCAAATTCCTTCAAAGAAGGCCTACGAAGATGAAAATGTGTTCGCTTTTCACGACATCGCACCCATGGCGAAGACCCATATTCTCTTCATTCACAAGAAACACACCACCAACGTGAACGGTCTCTCAACCATTCACGTGGGCCAGGTTTATACCGCTATCAAAAACTTCACGGCGGGCACTGATTTAGAGAAAGAGGGTTTCCGTGTGGTCACCAACACTGGTGCACATGCCGGTCAGACTGTTTTTCACGCGCACTTTCATGTGCTCGGTGGGGAAAAGCTGAAAGGTTTTGGGGCATGAGCCTCACTCCCGAGCGCCAACCGTATTTTAATTTCTTCAATTCGTTTCAATCTCCGCTCCTGAACATTACCTGGGAAGTGGAGACAGAAGACTTCACGGCCCGTTGTCGTGCCGCTGGTGTTCCTTCTTATCAGTGGCTGGTGCATGCTCTCTGCCGTGCTTGTCTTGAGGTCGAGCCGTTCTTGTGGCGCCTAGGTCATGATGGAAAACCCACTAAAGTAAACACGCTCACACCGTCCTATACGGTGTTGAAGCCCGACGGGAATTTCAATTTTTGTACGGTGCCGTTTCAGCATGATTTTAAGTCTTACTTAAAGCACAGCTTAGAAATGAAAGCGAAGAGTGAGACGACACCAGGTCTTGCGCATGATGAGCCTGGCCGGATTGATTACTTGTTTATCACGTCGATTCCTTGGATGCGATTCACCTCCATACAGCATCCAGTGTTTGATCTATCAAAGGTGCACGTGCCAAGTTTTGCGTTTGGGAAATTCCACATAGAGCAGGAAAAAATTCGCTTCCCACTCTCAGTGCAGGCGCACCACGGTTTTGTGGATGGGTTGCATATGCATCAGCTGGAGCAGGCACTTGTGCTTAACCTTGCGAAATCTTTTTAGCTGAAAGCGACGACGGAACGTCTGTCACAAATCCGGTTCCTGCTGCGTTTAACTAAAAAACGTAATAAAGGATTCGGTTATGCGATTTTTCATTCTTAGTTCCCTGTTACTCATCAGCGCTCCTGCTTGGTCATCGGAAACGGCGAACCTTCGAAAGGGCGTGATCCTCAAGGGGTATGATCCCGTGAGCTACTTTACCCAGACGGTGCCTAGTAAAGGCAAGAAGGACATCAGCGCTACAATCGGTGGAGTGACCTATCTGTTCACGAGCGAAGCCAATCGCAATGAGTTCGTGTCTTCTCCGGAAAAATATATTCCTGAATATGAAGGATGGTGCGCTTCGGCCGTTGCGGGTGGATATAAGTACGACATTGATCCCAAGAACTACAAAATCACCAACGGTCGACTCTTTGTGTTCTACAAAGGGATCCTCGGAGATGCGAAGAAGGATTGGCTAAAGAATGAGTCTCGACAACTTCAACTTGCTGACGAGAACTGGCCTACTGTGAAGTTATTGAAAAAATAGTTTAGCCTTGGATGCCTTTAAATAATCCTGCCATCAAACTTCTCTGCAGCTGAGAGAGAGTTGAAATGCGTGCCATGAAAATCAAGGGGCTTTTTTCTACCATCACCGTAGCGACGAAACGCGCTTTGGTTTGATCCCATTCTGTGACTTCGAATTCAGCATTCCACTTATCTAAGTAGCGTTCCATCAAGACGGTTTCTTTGCCACCACCGGTGACGAAGTTACCTTTTTTGGTGCCGGTCAAAAGTGACTGGGTGAGCTTGGGCTTTTGTTCTTTTTGACCGTCTTCGTTTTTTTGCTCAGATTGAATGACATCATTGAAAACAATCGAGAGATCAACGGCGCCGAGGTTGCGCTTCATCCACGCCCATAATTCTTCGTGGAAGCTCAAGCGATCTTTGTGCCACAGCACACGCATGTGCGTGGTGAAGGCGAAGAGTTCTTCGAGCGAGTTGTAGTTATGGCTCAACACCCAGCGGTTCATCACTTTGGCGCCGAGTTCTTTGAAATTGAACGCCGGCATATCTTCGAAGGCACTGTAAGTGAGATCGAAAGTGTGGCCTTCGTGAATCGGGTAGTGCTGTTTTTCTTTTTCGAGAAGTCCAAGCAGTTGTTCAAAATGCTCAGTCTGTCCTACGAAGAGGCCTTGCAAGTTCTGATCTGGCAGGTCCGTCACGTCGATGAGGCGTGTAGAGACCTTATTTTGTTCCCAATCCAGGTCTTTCAAAAGAATTTGCGATGGGGAGCGAACAAAACCGAGAGTCAGTTGCATGGAGTCTCCTTGGCGCAGTATGATATGGGCATGCGCCTTGCGATACTCAGCCTAGCCATGATGGCCTTATTTGTGAACCCCGTCCGTGCCCAGGATGAGCGTTTTTGGCGTAAACTTCTCTCCGGCGAGCTGACTGAGGAAGTGGTTAAGACTCCGGAAGAGCCTAAGTGGGTGTTTGCCAGCCCGGTTTACCATCTCGACATGAATAGCGACGGGAAAGAAGAGTCCATCCAGGTGATGAAGCGAGATGGGATGGATTGGCTCGACATTACGGGTCACGACGGGACTCAGCTGCTGCAGGCCAAGATTTGGGCGATGGGAAGTGGGTCGGGAATTTATCGTCTTCGACTTTTGGATCTTTCAAAAACCGTTCGGGCCATGGTGATTTTTCTGTATGAAGGAAAAACTGAATCGCGCAAATTGGAATCCAGCGCGCGACTCTATTTTTTGACGTTCGAAAACAAAGATTTAACAACCATGAAAGTCGCTGCGGGCCCGCGCTACTGGCATGAGTATGAAGGTGTGCGCGAGCAGTATTGGCGTCGACTCTACTCGCTGAATATCAAAGACTACGATGGTGATGGCACTAAAGACATCAATGTGGAATTCAACCACATGCAATCGATTTGGATGTACCAGGGACAAGGTCTCTGGAAGAGCTTCTAAGACGCTTTCTTGATTTTTTCGTCGGTTGTTTTTGCACGAGTCGGCAACACCGTCACGTTATCAGGCAACGTTTCGCTGGTGCTGACAGTTGTGAGTTTGCGGGCCTTCAAGTGGCGCATCGTGAGCACCCACGTAACAACTGGCAAACCTAAAACAACAAAGACACCCATCCACGCCGACACTGGCCATGAAGAAGTCTGAGCACCCATCTGACTGGTAGGGTGATGAACGATCACAGCTTCGCTTTTTTTCGCGGGCTGATTTTGGTACTTGGCGACGTCTTGTTCGAAGTTAAAGAGCGCTTCTGTGCCTTCCGGAGTGACGTCTGGAGTCTCACTTTCAATCCCCACAAAGTCTTCGACCGCCGGTCCACGGGCAAAGCTGCCTGAGACGGTGAGAGAGAGGGTAAATGCGAATAAAACGAGGGACTTCATAGAGCTCCTTTGGCCTTAAGTCCTTATCGTCAAAAGGGCCCGGACCCTTAATGTCCTTTATAGATAAGGGGGACTCAAGTTTTAGAGGCTTTGAGCCGATAGGGGACCAAGGAAGTCTATTTTAGAGGACCGGATTATGACGAAGACTGTATTCACATGGATGCTCCTTTCTACTGCTTGGGTCGTAGGGGCCTGGAATTGGGGCCGCTTTGATTGGTCACTAGAGAAGAAAGTTTCTCAGACCTGGGGCCTAGAAAAAGCTTCGCTGCAGCTCGCTGCCGAGAACCGCGTTTTGAAAGCCAAAATGGCCGACCTCGAGCACAAGCTTGGCATGCTTGAGACTGAGAAGAGTGCACTGGCCTCTCAGGTTAAGAACAATGCTCAAGCGCGTTCAATCGCAAGCGTTCCAAAGTCTAAAGACGAAGATATGGTGAACTACGATGTCTATCGTTGGACGCCAGAGAAGCTTCTCGCTATCGGTGAGAAAGAACTTCATTTCAAGAACTACGCTAAAAGCGCTCAGTATTATAACGAGCTCGTGAAGCGTTTTCCTGAACACAAAATTGTGAATGACAAGACCTTGTTCGGCGCTGGGATCGCGGCTTACGAAGCGAAACAACACGACTGGGCGATTCAACATCTTTCTACGTTGATGGAAAAATACCCTAAATCTGGATTCTACCGTGGCGCCAAGCTGTGGACTGCGCTGTCGCAGTACAACACCGGTAACCACCGCAAGTTCGCCAGTACCGTCGAAGAGTTCCGTCTTAAATACCGCAACACCGATGAATGGAAAATTTTGAGCAAATACTATGAAGACATCAACTACAAGTTCAAAAAGTAAGTACCTCTTTCTCGCTCTTCTTTTGCCGATCATGGCGGAAGCGAAGCTGGTAGGTAAAGTGCACGCCATCAAGGGCGACGCTTTTCTTATTCGTGAAGGGAAGACGACGTCGCTCAAAAAAGATATGGACATCGAGGAAGGCTCACAAGTGATGGTGGGTGACGACTCGAGTGCAACCGTAGGCGATTTTTACGATCGTCGTTATCATCTTTCATCGGGCACTAATCTTGTGATGAATGATCGTGCGATGACGCTACTTAAGGGTGGCGCTTGGTCTCAATCGCTCTCGCAGAAAGCCAGTGTCTCTCTTGCGACAGCTAATATGCTCATGTCATCTCACCAAGGTGAGTTCATTGCGATCTACGATGCAGCGACTAAGAAGAGCCAGCTCACCGTGATCACCGGTGAAGTGGATGTCGCTAGTCCATTGGAGCCAGCTTTCCGTTATGCGGTCGCTGCGGGCCAGTTTAGCCATGCCGCTCCGAATGTTGATGAAGGTTACCCCAGAGCACCTACGCAGTTAGGTTATGAATCGCTCATGAAAGCCGTGGGCATGTTCCCTGGCGTGAAGTCGATGGATGCGGGCGTGGCGCAAGCCCAGAAATCTGGTCGCGGGATCGCGTCAGTGGATGCGGCTGCAGAAAAAAAGGGCGAGATCATTTATATGAAGACCGTCGTTGGTTCTTCACGTGAACCGGCTTCAGCTGAAGGTGAGGCGCAAAAGTACTTCGTGAAGAGCACCAAGAAGACCGTTCACAAGGCCAAGTCTTCTTTCAGCACAGCTAAAGTTCGCGTTATAGGATTACAAGCTGTTGCGCCGGCTAGCTCACGCAAACCCGCGTCATCACATAGAATTCAAACTCAAGAGAAGTCCCAGAGCGTTAACTCTTCGGATTTCTTGAAGTCTTACCAGCAACATCAACAACAACAGCCTAAGCACTCGCAAGAAGTGCAAAGATTAATTGACGATCTTAAGAGCTACTAAAAAGAGTCGTTTTTAGGCCCTCCGCATCTCCTCAAGAAAACCTTAAGGGTTTCAATGGGTTCCTGGCCGTTTGGTCAATCTGCCTAACTCAAGATAACTTCAGTTAACGCTATTCCCTAACTTTGTTTAGAATGGCGTTTGAAACCAACTGGAGACGTTATGCACGTCACGATAATTGACGATAACCGCGATGTCCTCGAGACCTATAAAACGGCGCTCGAAGGCAAGTTTAGCTGCGAGACTTTTTTCGAGCCTGAACGCGCGATTGAATTTGTTAAGCAAAACCACACAGATGCTATTCTGTTGGATTTGCATATTCCGCAGAAAGATGGTTTTCAAGTTTACGAAGAGATCCGGCGCGCGAAAAATTTTGTTCCTATTCTTTTCTTAACAGGTGACGGCACGCTTCCAGCGAAGTTGCGCGGTCTCGAGATGGGCGCTGATGACTTCATCACCAAGCCTGTGGAGATCGAAGAACTAGCGGCCCGTATTCGTAACCGCGTGCAGCTGACGAAAAAGAATTTCCATCTCAATAAAACAATTCAGTTTAAAGACTTGGTGATTGATCTTGATGCTCATCAAGTGTTGATGGGTGGGCAGCCTGTGAAGTTGACCCCGAAAGAGTACCAGTTGCTCTTGGTGTTGGCGCAGAACCCGAACCGCGTGATCCACAAAGACGATCTGATCACCATGCTGTGGAAAGACGTGCATGTTGAGGTCAATAACCTCGATACCCACTTCTCCAACCTGCGTCGTAAGCTCAAACCGTTCTCAAATCATGTCAAAACCCTGAAAAATTTGGGTTACGTCCTGCGCATCTAGCTTCTTCCTTGCTAAACCCGTTGAGCGTGGCCATAACTATAAGGCATATCTCCTCAAAGGGTATGCTCCATGTTTTATTCCCAAGACGATGCTCTCACTTATGACGATGTCCTGATTGTACCCGGGTACTCCGAGGTGCTTCCTGGCGATGTCGATCTCAAATCCCGCTTCTCCCGCAACATTACGGTGAACGTGCCGATCGTCTCCTCGGCGATGGATACTGTCACAGAATCGCGCACAGCGATCGTCATGGCCCAAGAGGGCGGCCTAGGCGTGATTCACAAAAATCTCACTCCTGAAGAGCAGGCCTTCGAAGTCGAGAAGGTGAAGAAGTACGAATCCGGGATGGTGGTGGATCCGTTTACTGTCGGGCCAGATCAAACTCTCTCGCACGTCTTCGAAGCCATGAAGCGCCATAAGATTTCCGGCTTCCCAGTCGTTGATGAAAAACGTCGTCTCGTCGGCATCATCACCAACCGCGATCTACGCTTCCAATCAGACGCGACTAAAAAAGTTCGCGATGTCATGACTTCTGAATTGGTCACGACGCCTGAAGGTACATCGTTCGAAGCGGCGAAACTCATCCTCCAACAACACCGCATCGAAAAACTTCCTGTGGTCGATGCCAACGGCGTGCTGAAAGGTTTGATCACGATCAGCGATATCGAAAAAACCATTCAGTATCCTCGCTCAAATAAAGATCCTATGGGCCGTCTTCGCGTCGCTGCTGCCATTGGAGTGGGCGATAAAGAATTGAAGCGTGCCCAGTTGTTGATTAAAGCTCATGTTGATGCTGTTGTGATCGATACGGCTCATGGTCACTCGAAAGGCGTCATTGAAATGATCAAGGCCGTTAAAGCCTTGAGTGCCAAAGTCGACGTGGTCGCTGGAAACGTCGCCACAGCTGCTGCTTGTGAGGACTTGATTAAAGCGGGAGCTGACGGCATTAAAGTCGGTATTGGCCCCGGTTCAATTTGTACCACCCGAGTGATCGCTGGTATTGGCGTTCCTCAGATGCAGGCGTTGCTCGATTGTCGTGCGGTTTGTGAAAAAGCCGGCGTACCATTCATTGCAGACGGCGGGATTAAATTCTCGGGCGATATCGTCAAAGCACTGGCTGCAGGTGCCGGCACCGTGATGATCGGATCGCTCTTCGCTGGAACGGATGAAGCTCCCGGAGAGATGGTGCTTTATCAAGGCCGCGCTTATAAATTCTATCGTGGCATGGGCTCCATGGGCGCCATGGAGAAAGGTTCGAAAGATCGTTACGGGCAAGGAGCTGTGGACGAAGTTTCTAAACTTGTTCCAGAAGGTATCGAAGGCCAAGTGCCTTACCGTGGACCGCTCTCACAAAACTTATTCCAACTCGCCGGCGGTATCCGCTCGGGCATGGGATATGTCGGCGCTGAAGATATGAAAGCACTTCGTGAGAAAGCACGCTTCCTTCGCATCACCGGTGCTTCTCTTAAAGAGAGTCATCCCCACGACGTCACCATTACTAAAGAAGCTCCTAACTACCGCCCGAGCTAAGGACTAGCATGTCTGTTTGGATTGTTGATTTTGGTTCGCAGTACACTCAACTCATCACCCGCACCATGCGTGAACTTGGTTTCGCCAGTGAGATCATGACGGTGGAAGAGGCCCTTGGCCGGATGAAGACATCTAAGCCTAAGGCCTTGGTACTTTCCGGTGGACCGCAAAGTGTTTTCGAAGACAAAACCGATTACGCCCCATTTTTCACAGACACAAAACTTCCAATTCTCGGTGTGTGCTACGGCATGCAGATTCTTGGCCAATTTTTCGGCGGCAAAGTCGAGAAGGGCGTGCAAGGAGAGTACGGGCCAGCCTCGATTCATGGAGTTGACGGTTATCAAATTCCCGGCTGCCCCGCGAACCATGATGTGTGGATGAGTCACAGCGATCACGTCGCCATCGTGCCGAAAGACTTCAAAAAGATTCTAGAAAGCCATAACGGTCTCACTGCCGGTATTAAGCACAACTCACGTCCCATCATGGGACTGCAGTTCCATCCGGAGGTGCAGCACACCGTGCACGGGAAAGATGTGCTTTGTCACTTCTTGCGTGACATTGCGGGCATGGAAGAAGACTGGAACGGCCAGACCATGTTGCAAGGCTGTCTCGATCTCGTGACACAGGTGAAAGGTAAAAAAGTTCTCTGTGCTTTCTCGGGTGGTGTGGATTCACTTGTGGCCGCCACGCTTTCTCATAAAATTCTGGGCTCGGATTTGTTCTGCTTCTTTGTGGATAACGGATTGTTGCGTCCGCAGGATTTGCACCATATCCGTTTGTTGCGTGAGAACACTCCGCTGCATATTGAAATCATCGACGCCAAAGATATCTTCCTCGGTAATCTTGCCGGAGTCAGTGATCCCGAGCAGAAGCGCAAAATCATCGGCAAGACCTTCATTGATGTCTTTGAAACCAAAGTGAAGTCTTACGCCCAAGATCACGGCATCAAGTTTGATTATCTTCTTCAGGGAACACTTTATCCTGATGTGATTGAGTCTCTTTCTCCTCACAAAAAAGACGGCAAATCATCGACCATTAAGTCTCACCACAACGTGGGTGGCCTGCCGGAGCGCATGAACTTGCAGCTCTTGGAACCATTGCGTTTCTTGTTTAAAGACGAAGTGCGTGCCATGGGCGCTGAGCTTGGCCTGGCGAAAGACTGGGTCTGGCGCCATCCGTTTCCTGGTCCTGGCATCGGTGTACGTGTGCTGGGAGCGGTGGACGAGAAGAGTGTGCAGAAGGTGCAGCTCTCGGATCAGATTCTTTATGAAGAGCTTAAAAACCATCGCCTCTACGACAGCACCTGGCAGGCCTTCACGGTTCTGTTGCCGGTGAAAACAGTGGGCGTGAAAGGTGATGGGCGTGTCTACGAAGAAGTCATCGCTTTACGTCTGGTGAATTCACAAGATGGTATGACTGCAACGGTGACAGAGATGCCGTGGAGTGTACTCGCAAAAATTTCTAGTCGGATTTGTAATGAGGTTGCGGGGATCACACGCGTGGTCTACGACTTGACACCGAAGCCGCCCGGAACAATTGAGTGGGAGTAGGCTAGAGCGCCTTCCAGCCCCAATCGTAATCTAGCGCGAAGGGTTGCTCAGGGGCCTTGATCTTGTACTTTATCAAGAGACGACTTGAGCTCGGTGGAAGCTCTTCCACAAACGGATAGCGATAAACTAATTCAACATTTTCGATCCGCTGAATTTGAATCACAACTTTAACAGGTGCGGCCGTAGGATTAATGGCGATGATGCTGGTCTCGTTGGTGAAGACACAGACCTCGTCTTGCGCCATGTTCATAGGGCAATCCATCTTTGCGACTGGCATAACAGGTACGCTGGGGGCCATGAAAAGTGCCGCGACGGTGAGCGCTCCGACCAAAAACATCATGCCAGAATGCCGTGGTAGGTGAAGAAAGCTTTGATCAGCTTCATTCCATCATTTTGGGCCGCACGAATTTGCTCTAGGCCCAACTGACCTGCAGATTCACTGTGGCAGAATTCAATTGAAGCCTCGGGATGAGGTTGCGTGCCCATGAACGGAAGAGTTTTGTGAATCACGATGTCGTGTTCTAGACCGTGACCGATTTCAATCAACTCAGGTGGGATTTGCTTCACCATTTGCTTGTGTTTAATGGGTAGTGAGAGTTTCTCGCCGGCCTTCAGACCAAACACATCCTGTTTCAGCGTTACTTCGCGTACGCCGGTGAGTTTCACGTCTTCGGAAATATAATATTCAACTTTGCCGCCGAAGCGATGGCACATGAGTTGATGGCCAAAACAAATGCCGAGCACGGGCTTGTGATCGTGAAGAGCTTTGAGCATGAAGTCGCCCAAGGGACCATGCCATGGAAGTTCATGATAAACGTGGGATGCGCTTCCGAGCACGATGTAGGCATCGGCCGGATGATTTTCTAAAGTGGTGAGGTTTTGCTGTGGATGATGGTAGTAGAGGCGGGCCGGTAGGTTCTCAACCAAGCGGTTAAAGCAGCTCAAGGCCGGATTCACCATAAATGGATCAATTACTGCGATCTTTTTCATCTTCAAAGTCCCTCGAAAATGCTAACCTGCCGTCCATTCTGACACGTGGAGCAACAACATGAAAAGCCTTCTGCTTTGCCTTATTGTAGTGAGTTTTTTCGTTGGCTGTACGCGCAAATATGTCGATTACGATGTCATTCATAAACTCGAGTTTCGCGACAATCCCGAGAAGCGTCCTATTGCTCCACCATTAGTTAAAGGTACGCCTGACAACATGGAGCAGTGCTTTAATCAGTGGCTATTTTTTGCCAACGCCGATGCCAATCGCAACCGGTATTTGCCTCAGGCCGTGCAAGTTCTTTGTCCCGGCTCAGACTGGCTCATCGATACCCGCATTACCAATCAATGGTGGACGACCATCATCTTCACTCGTGCTTGTGTCGACATCACCACTCATTGTCCTGTGAGACGTCCAACGAAGTGATGAACATTTCTCTCTTCCTCCTCCTTAGTCTTTTTTGTACGCAGGCACTGGCGTTTAACCAAGTCGATTCAGCGCTTGATGAAAACTCAGTGTTGGTCAAGCTTGATCCTGAGCATGGCTTTAAGAAAGATGAACGAGTCGTGATCCTTTCACGCACACAAGGTTCATTGATTGCAATTGGCAAAGTAAAGAAGTTGCAACTGGAGCAATATCCAGAGATGGCCGTGGTTGAAATCGAAGAAATCATCGGCAACAAGTTAGTCCTTCCGAGTGATGCCGTTGAAAGACTCACGGTTGAAGTTTTGGAAAAACATCACATCATGGGCCATATCAGTCTCATGCTCGGGCAAGAGCGCACCATCCCTGCGCGCTACAAAGACTTGGCGTACATGGGAGTGTTCAACTCTGATGGCCACACCCTCGCGGACAAAGAGTGGTTGGTATCCATCCCGCAAGTGCAGTATGGACTCACCGATAGTTTTACTGTCAAAGTGCTCACGGGACTTTATTTGGATGGCTTCGCCAACATTGGTGCGAAAGCGCGGGTCATGCGCAATCACTGGGGCCAACTTACTCTCAATGCCCTCACCAGTCGGCAAGTGAATCGCGATGACTGGGTTTTTCAAACAGGGTTGGTTCTAACATTACCTTCCAATGGCCGTTTTCAATCTCACCTTGTGATCAACGCACGGATCGAAGGCATTGAAGAAGACAATCCTGAAGTAGATAAACTCAATCTCTTCCCCGAGTCAGATATTCGCACCATATACGAGTATGTGACGGATGACTGGGACCGTTTGCTCTTCGGTCCATCGTTTAATTTTCAAAATCAGTCGGTGGGGGGAACTATCAGCCATATGTGGATTTGGGACACCTTCCATCTCAATCTTGGGATTGCGACGAAAGATGTCTCGGAGCTTAAATTCGATAAAGATGGATACTACATCCTATTAGATTTCTTCTGGCGATTCTGAATTACCAGCGATAGATCGCGCTTGCCCAAGTAAAACCTGAACCAAACGCCGCCGAAGCCACCATCATCCCTTTCTTAAGTTGGCCCGCTCTCACGGCCTCCGTCATCCCAATAGGAATAGTCGCTGCAGTGGTGTTGCCGTACTTCTGAATGGTGTTGAAGACTTTCTCGGCCGGAATCTTGAGTTCTTGCGCCACCATCTCATTGATGCGCAAGTTGGCCTGGTGGAAGAGGAACAGATCAATATCCTCGAGCTTCATATTGTTTTGCGCGAGACCTTCATGAAGCACTTCCGCCATACGACGAATGGCATGAGTGAAAACTTTTTTGCCGTTCATTTTTGGGTACTGCATGCCTTCTTCAATCATCCCTACTGTCATGCGATCGCCACCCAGATTCATACCAGGGGCCTGCACCCACAATTCTTGCGCGTGAGCGCCTTCCGCGTGGAGATGTGTGCTCAAAATGCGAGAAGGGTTCTTCACATCGGTACGACGAAGCACGACGGCACCGGCGCCATCACCGAAGAGCACGGCCACGTCGCGACCGCGAGTCGATTTATCCATTCCTTTCGAATGGATTTCTGCGCCTACAAGCAACACCGTTTTATACATGCCAGTTTTGATAAATTGATCAGCGACCGAGAGTCCGTAAAGGAAACCACTGCAGGCCTGACGAATATCCAGAGAAGCGCAGCCTGCGAGGCCAAGTTTGTGTTGCAAGAACACGCCGGTTCCTGGGAATTCATGATCCGGTGAGAGAGTGGCGAAAACGATAAGATCGATTTCTTCTTTGGCGATGCCGGCTTTGAGAATGGCTTCTTCGGCCGCTTTCAACGCGAGATCAGAGGTGGTGACTTCCGGAGCGACCCAGCGGCGCTCTTTAATGCCCGAGCGTTGCGTGATCCACTCGTCAGTTGTGTCCATGAATTTTGAGAGATCATTGTTCGTTACAATACCGGGAGGAACGTACATACCGGCAGAGAGAATTTCTGAGGCAAACATAGGGACTCCTTAAGTGTTGCTAGAATTGTAGGCCAGCAAACGTCGTCGTGCTAGCGTGGTCTGTGGGCAAAGTTCCTGAGCGAAAAAGATGCATTGTTTTCATACCTGCTGCTCTTGCCGCGTCGAGTTCTTCTTTAATATCAGAGAAGAAGGTCACTTCTTGGGCGGGAACCTTCAATTCATTTGCGATGGTCTCGTAGCTTTTAAATTCGCGTTTCCCACCGACTTTCGTATCAAAATAAGCAGACAACAGTGGAGTCAGATCTCCGTCTTGCGAATGGCCAAAGATAAGTTTTTGCGCTGGGACTGAACCCGAAGAATAAATCGCGAGAGTGAGGCCCTGTTTTTTCCAGTTTTCCCAAGCCGGTTTTACGTCAGGATAAACATGTCCCTTGAAAGCGCCACTCTTGTAACCCTCCACCCAGATTTCTCCTTGGAGCGTTTTCAAGGCGCCGACTTTTTTGTCTTCGCGAATCCATCCCATGAGTGTGCTGATGGCGGCCTCAGTAGACGGCTGACCAACTTCTCGCACAGCTGGGTGCTGAGGATTTTTACGAACGAAATCTGCCATGCGCTCTGTCGCGTATGGAAAAAGAACTTTGTGAACAAAGTTAATGTCTGTCGTTGTGCCTTCGATGTCAAAGAGGAGAACTTTCACTTGAGGTACTTCTTCTCTTTACCAGATTCAGTGTAGCGCGCGACCCAACCTTCTTTGGTTTGAAACACACGAATCGCCTTAACGTGGTACTTCGGGGCGAGATCGAACCAGTGTTTATGTCCTTTAGGAACAGAGATGAAATCGCCTTTTTTGCAGACGACGGAAAACACTTGGTCGAGATGGAAGAAGAATTCACCTTCACCATCGACGAAGAAGCGCACTTCGTCTTCGTCGTGCATATGTTCAGAGAGGAATTTCTTACGAATCTCTTCGATGTTTGGCGTATCTTTGTGAACATTGATGACGTCAGCATTGTTGTAACCATGCTTCTCCATGTAGGGAGAGAGGGAATGCTGATAGGCTTCGAGGATTGTTTCTTGGTCATCATCATCTTTGATGGGGCGAGAGGCTTCCCAATGTTCAAAAATAATCCCACGCTCATTCAAAAACGCCGTGATCGCCTTGCGGTCTTGTGTCGTGGTGCCTTTATCAAGCAGTTTAAGCGTGGTCATGACTAAGCTCCTAGGCGTTGCAATTCAAAGAGAAATTCGAAAGTTTCAATATGACGTTTGGCTTCAGCGACTGTGGTGCCCCACGTGTAAAGACCATGGCCCGCGATTAAAAAACCAGCAGGGTTGTAAGACCAATGAGAATCCATCTCATTGAGGATACTCTGCATGATCTGATGGTTATTTACGACAGGGAGAACAACAGAATGTAGGTGAGACTCAATGCCTTTGATACCTTTGAGAATTTCCCAATCCTGAAATTTAATTTCCTTGGCCTTCACATATTTCTGTGAAATCCATGTCCCTAAAACGGAGTGGGTGTGAAGTACACAGGTCGCTTCTGGAAAGCGTTTGTAGAGCGCCGTGTGAATTTCTGTTTCCGCTGAGGACTTAATTCCTACGCCTTGTGAGCGTGGTGCGACTTGGCCAACTTGATCAATCACGATCAAGTCACTCAATTGGAAACGTGATTTATCGACACCAGAGCGTGAGATCAAAAATTCGCCAGGACTCTCTAAACGAAGCGAGTAATTAGTGGAGGTCGCAGGCGACCAGCCCTTCTGTGAGAAAAACTGAATGGCCTCCAAGAGTTCTTGGGCCCGCTGCTGATCACCAAAACTGAGTTCTGTCGCCATGAATTCCCTCTGAAAAGTGCTCTCTGAGTAACTAAAAAGACGCCTCTCGAAAAGACATTATTTATTATGTAAACAATGCTCCGTGTCGAATGGGTTATTCCAGACTTGGCGAAGGGGTCTTTTTTGTCAGAAAACCTCAAAAATGGCATCATTTCTAGACACACACAAGGCCAGGAAGGCCTTCAAGCGAGAGATCGACCATGAAAAACCCCTTCCTAGGCAGTGACTTTGTCACGAGCCGGCCCGACAGCTTCGTTCATCTTCATCTCCATACTCAATACAGTTTGCTCGATGGCGCGATTCGTTTGGACGATCTTTTCAAGAAGGCCAAAGAGATTGGTCTGCCGGCCATCGCGAGTACTGATCATGGCAACATGTTTGGCGCCATTGATTTCTACACGCGCGCCATCTCTGCGGGTATTAAGCCGATCCTTGGTTCAGAAATTTATTTCACACCGGGCTCACGCTTCGATCGCCGTCCGCCGAAAAATTCTAAGACGCTCGACTCGCAGGATGAGACCGAAGGTAAGCACCAGATTCACCATTTGATTCTTCTTTGTAAGAACCTCACGGGTTACCAAAACTTGTGCAAACTTCTGACGAAGGCCTATCAAGAGGGCTTCTACTACAAGCCGCGCGCTGATGTGGACTTGCTCCGTGAATACTCAGAAGGCTTGATCGCCACGTCTGCTTGCTTGAAAGGGGAAGTGGGCTTCAATCTCTTCACTGGTCAAGACGACAAGGCGTACGCCGCAGCCATGAAGTTCAAAGAGATCTACGGTGATGATTTCTACCTAGAGATTCAGGAGAACGGAATTCCAGAGCAAGTGGAAGTGAATCGTAAAATCGTCGATTTCGCCAAAGCCAATAATATTCCCCTGGTTGCGACGAATGACTGTCACTATCTCGAACGTGATGATGCTTCTGCGCAAGAAGTGTTGATGTGCATTCAGACGGGTAAAACCTTTGAAGATGAAAAGCGCATGCGTCTTACCACGACTGAGTTTTATCTCAAGTCTCCAGAGGAAATGCGCCAGGCCTTTAGCTACATCCAAGAGGCTTGCGACAATACTTTGCGAATCGCCGACAAGTGTAACCTTGAGTTGCGCTGGCAGGATGACAAGGGCAAGCAGATCTATCATTTGCCGAAATTTGATATTCCAACTGCCGAATCTGAAAGTGAGTTCTTCGCTCGCGAAGCCCTAGAAGGTCTCGAGATCCGTTTCGCTGGTCCTCACTTCCGTGAACTCGTGGCTAAAGAGAACTGGCTCACAGAATTGCGCCCGCGCTACATCGATCGACTCAATGAAGAAGTCGGGTTGATTAAGCAGATGGGATTCACGGGCTACTTCCTTATCGTTTCGGACTTCATTCGCTGGGCGAAGGCCCACGACATTCCGGTTGGCCCTGGTCGTGGTTCGGGTGCTGGTTCACTTGTGGCGTACAGCTTGGACATCACCAACATCGACCCCCTTCCGTACAACTTGCTCTTTGAGCGATTCATCAACCCTGAACGTATTTCCATGCCGGACTTCGACGTGGATTTCTGTCAGGACCGCCGCCAAGAAGTCATCGCATACGTGACGAAAAAATACGGCGAAGAGCGCGTAGGTCAGATCATCACGTTTGGTAAGTTGCAAGCGAAGGCCGTCATCCGCGACGTTTCACGCGTGTTCGCGTTGCCTTATGCTGAAGCTGATGCACTCGCGAAGCTTATTCCTGACGAACTTGGGATTGAGTTACAAGAAGCCATTGATAAAGAGCCAAAGCTCAAAGAACTCGAAGACAATGATCCAAAGATGCGCCGGATTCTGCACATCTCAAAACGTCTCGAGGGTCTTTACCGTCACGCTTCGATTCACGCTGCAGGCGTCATCATTACTAACGAACCTCTTGTCACATACTGCCCGCTCTATAAGGGGCGTGAAGGTGAGCAGGTTGTTCAGTTTGATAAAGATTTCTCGGAAAAAATTGGCCTGGTGAAATTCGACTTCTTGGGTTTGAAGACTTTGACTGTGATCGACAATGCGGTGAAATTCATTCGTCGCGACCACGATCCGAAGTTTAACATCGAAGACATTTCCATGACCGATCAGTCGGTCTTTGCGCTGGTGGGTGATGGCGACACGACAGGTGTGTTCCAGCTTGAATCTTCCGGCATGAAAGATTTGTGTAAACGAATCAAGCCTGACTCGATTGATGATATCACCGCGATTAACGCTCTCTATCGCCCAGGCCCGATGGGTTCAGGGATGCATGATGAATTCGTAGAAATTAAGCACGGACGCAAACCTGAAACGTACCTCTTCGAGGAGTTGCGTCCTGTATTGAAAGATACCTACGGCATTATCGTGTACCAAGAACAGGTGATGAACATCGCGCGAATCATCGCCGGGTTTAGCCTTGGTCAAGCGGACATGCTCCGTCGTGCCATGGGTAAGAAAAAACCGGAAGAGATGGAGAAGTACAAAAAGATCTTCCTCGAAGGGGCGATGAGCAAGGGCTTCGACGAAGCCAAGAGTATCTACCTCTTCGACTTGATGGCGAAATTCGCTGAATACGGATTCAACAAGTCTCACGCGGTGGCCTACGCCGTGATCGCTTACCAGACCGCATTCTTGAAGCGCTATTACCCGGCCGCTTTCTATGCAGCTCTTCTTGGAACCGAGATCAGCAACATGGATAAAGTCACCATGTACGCGCAAGATGCTCGTGAGCATGACATCGCGATCTTGCCGCCGGATGTGAATGAGTCACTTTGGCTCTTCAACGTTGTCGGCAACACCATCCGCTTCGGGATGGGCGCGATTAAAAACGTGGGCAACGGTGCCGTCGAGGCCATCATAAAAGAACGCACTGAGAATGGCGCGATTCAAAGCTTGATCGATTTCTGTGAACGCGTGAACCCGAAAGAAGTGAATGCGCGCGTTATGGAATCACTCGTAAAAGTGGGCGCGTTTGATAATTGCGAGAAGTACAATCGCAAAACCTTGCTAGAAAATCTTGAGATGATCACCGCCTATGGTGCTCGTAAGCAAGAAGAGAAGAGCATGGGGCAAACCAACCTCTTTGATATGGGCGGCGCGGCCGACACCACGGGTGGCGAGTCTCTGCATATTCATGAGTCTGAGGAGTTCTCAGAAAAAGAACGTCTCTCAACGGAAGCCGAGTTGTTGGGGATTTACATCTCTGGACATCCACTGGACCGTTATAAAGACATGCTGTTGAAACTTTCCAGCATGGCGATCGCTGACGTTCATTCACTCCCCACTGTCCCTAAGCCGGAAGGATTTAATCCTCGCGGGCAAGATGCTGATCCTAGTCGTCGCCCGATGGTTTTGGGTGGATTGATCACCGGACTCAAGCCGATCATCACCAAGAAGGGCGATAAAATGGCTTTCCTGAATCTTGAAGATTTGGGAGGCAAGATCGAGTGTTTGATCTTCCCGCGTGTTTATGCAGAAGTGCATGAGCAGCTCGTCGGCGATGAACCGGTGCTTGTATCGGGCTACGTGAGTCTTTCGGAGGACCCGAAGAAATTTATCGTCGACAAGATTACGCCACTGAAAGATTCGGCCGATGACCGTGTGACCGCTGTGCGGGTGAGCTTTCCGCTGGAAATGCTCAATCCGCATTCTCTCACGCGTGTACGCCAGATCCTTCTGAGTTACCGCGGGACTGTGCCGATTCATTTTATCTTTGAATCGACTGAGGGTCGCGCTCGTTTGCCATTGGATGATAATTTCTTGGTGGCGCCTTCTCCACAGATGGCGGCTAAGATCAACGAAGTGCTTCAGCACAATTCTGTGAGTTTTATCGTTGATGGCCGTATTGAAGAGGTTCATGCGTGAGTAAATATGTCCTGCCGCTGCTTGTGATGCTGCTGGCCCTCGTACCGGTTCTAGTCGCCCGCGCCACCGTGGTGGAAGTGGAAGTTCCGATCTCTGCAGGGCTCACTGAAGAAGATATTCGCGGCCAAGTTTTTCAAGCGGCGCTTGAGAAGTTGATCAAGACGGACATGCAACGGATGAATCTTGATGTGGCCGCCTATGACAAGGCTTTTGAGACGAAGTTTGCTCGTTGGTTTGAAGTGATTGAAAAACGTCGCCGTGATGAGCTGACCGCTGCGGGGACCGTGGGCGATGCTCAAAACCCGATCATTCAAGCGGAGAAAGAAAAAAGCCGCGTCGTTTTTGCTGCACGTACAGGACTTTTGAAGAAATACACCATTAAGAAATTCGCTGCTCACCCAGAAAAGCTTGAGACCTGGCAAATGAGTTTGGATGGAGAAGTGGATGAACGTCTTTTGACTGTGCATGTTCAGCGCATGTTGCAAGAAGGGGAGAAGGCCTTCCGTCGTCTGTGGATTGTGACGACGATTCGCCCATTGAACTTTGGTTGGGAAGACTTAAAGCTCGCTCGGCAGGAAGATTTTTCGGCGCCCATCGAGACGGAATGGCTGAAGTGGTTTCAGGAAAATATGCCGACCGACGTAGAAGACGTGGCGATCTGTGATGACGCCTGTAAAAAAATTCTTGAGAAGTGGAATGCGCAAGATGAAAAATCCATGCAGAATTTCTTGGCGCCAGAATTCTTGGGTGGTCTGTTGCTGAATGTGAACATCACTTTGGATCGTGAGGTCTTGAGTGGCACCGTGATGGAGACGAAGGTTAATTATGGCGGCGGAGTGATTCTGCAAGACCTCAACACCAAGCGTGTTCTTCACTGGGCGGATCTTCCTCGTGAGACTCAGACCCTCCGTCAGACCGAGCCTAAGCTCTTCAACTCAGCGGTGGCTTCGCACACCTACCGCTTCGTGCTGCCAAAATTCCTCGAGGTGAAAAACCAAGTAGGAAAGTCGGTCTCATTAACGAACTCGATCTCTGTGAGACTGGTGAATGCCTCTCATATGGGACAGGCCCTTCGTCTAATCGACTGGATAAGAGAGAAAGGTGCCCCGATGCAGGCCCAGGGCAAGCTCGATTCCTTCAACCGCAAAGAGACTCGCGTGCTGATTTTCTTTCGGGGAGAGGGCAACAAATTCAAGTCTTTAGTGTCAGGCGTAAAAGAGTTAGAATCTGAATGGGGACCCCTGACAGTTGATGACTCTGGTGCTGACTTAGTGATTACACTAACGCCGAAGTCTTAAGTCGCTGTCGGATCCCATGAGGTGATCGACCATGACTATGAAACTCGTGCTACTCAGTTTTATCCTTGTGGCCTGTACAGGTCCGGTTCATCGGCGCACACCGCTCGATCCTGGCAGCCGCCTCGGTCAGCCTACTGGTGCAAGAAACGTTAAAGACTTCAATCCTATCCGCAAAAAAATCGCTCTCCTCAGCTTCTTCAATGAAGCACCCTTTGGTGGCGACGACTTGGCCGTGCAGGCAACGGAAGAATTTCGTCGTGAGATTTCGCGCTCACGTGACTACTTGGTGGACCCAACAGCAGCGCAAATTTTTGGTAGCTCTAAAGAAATCTACTCAGGCGGCGGTGTAAAACTCGCTCAGCTCACACGTAAAGCGAAGATGGCCGGAGTGAACCTAGTGATCTTCGGACGCATCACCGATGCGCGCATTCGTCAGGCTTCAGATGAGATCGGGTTCGTTCGTAAAACGAAGGCCCTTGCTGAAACCAAAGTTGAGATCAAAGTCTTTGATGTGATCTCAAGCAAAGAGCTTATGAGCGACACTGTGGATGGCTCAGTTCATGACGATAACTTCCGTTTTTATGTGACGGAAGAAGAAGAGAATCTCGCTTACCGTCAGGATCTTTTGCGTTACTCCACTCGTGTGGCCGTTCGTAAGTTTCTTCCGCGCTTATTGCAGATTGGTGGCAAGCTCGATTGGACAGGCCGCGTGGCCAAGATCATTGGAACAAAAATCTACGTGAATGCTGGGCGTGATAGCGGCATTAACATCGGTGACATTCTTAAGGTCATCACCGAAGGCCAAGACATCTACGACCCGGAAACGGGTGCGCTCATTGGTGTCTCGAAAGGAGATGTGAAGGGTACACTTGAGGTGGCGGATTACTTCGGGCCGGATGGGGCCATTGCGATTCTTCATTCCGGCGGCTCAGTGACCGAAGGCGACTTCGTACAGCTTTATTAAAAAAGGCCCCTTTCGGGGCCTTTTTGTTACATACCTTTCTTGGCAGCTTTCTCAGCCTTTTTCTTCTCTTTCCACTCGTCACGCTTAGCACGCAAGTCTTTGCGCTGACCTTTGATCTCTTCTTTGAGTTCACGGTTAGCGGCCTGGATTTTCTCATGGCAGGCCTTCAAACCCGCGCCATCAGTC
>JBEIPE010000324.1:0-3152 GCA_040377215.1 Halobacteriovoraceae bacterium | reverse complement strand
GGCCGGAAATTCTGAAGTAGGCCATCTCAATCTCGGAGCAGGACGCCCTGTGCGCCAAGATCTTGGTCGCATCAATGAAGCTGTCGCGCTTGGAACATTCAAAGACATGCCTCACTGGAAAGACCTCATCTCCAAGGCCCGCGATACTGGGCGACTCCATTTGATCGGACTGCTCTCAGACGGTGGAGTTCACGCTCACATTGATCATCTCAAACACATTCTCGATCTCGTGCGCTTTGAACAAATCAAAGTTTATCTCCACGCCTTCACTGATGGACGTGACACCGGAAAAGATAAGGGCCTGGGCTACGTACGCGACATTCTAAAAAATGACAGCTTCACCTTCGCCTCCATGCAGGGCCGCTCGATTGGCATGGATCGCGATCGTCGCTGGGAGAAGATCAAGGCCTGCTACGATATGCTCACAGGCGCTGCCGGTCATGCTGGCAAAGATCCCGTCGCTTATCTTGAGAGTGAATACGCGCAAGGACGCTTTGATGAGTTCGTGCATCCCGCACTCTTTGATCCAGAAGGCGCGATTAGAACAGGCGATCCAGTTTTCTTTTTCAACTACCGTCCCGATCGTGCCCGCCAACTCACTCTGGCTTTCAATGATCCGACCTTCACAGAGTTCCCTGTTCACGTTCATCCAGGCTACTGGCTGTGCATGAGTCCTTATGTGCAAGATGAAATTCCGACGTTGCCGATCTTGTTTGATAAAGAAAAAATCCCAGGCACTCTCGCGGAGTACATCTCCAACAAGGGCCTCAAACAATTCAAGATCGCCGAGACGGAAAAGTACGCCCACGTGACTTACTTCTTCAACGGTGGTGAGACCAAGCCTTTCGTAGGTGAAGAGCAACTTCTCATTCCATCGAACCGCGAAGTCGCGACCTATGACCAAAAACCTTCTATGAGCGCACCGCAAGTTTGTGAAGCCCTCATGGCCAAACTCGCTGATCCATCTTTCTCCCTCTACGTCGTCAACTTCGCTAACTGCGACATGGTCGGACACACGGGGAATTACGAAGCCACTGTTTCAGCCGTTGAAGCCATTGATAGCTGCCTGAACTTACTTGTAAATAAATGCGCTCAAGAAAATGTCACTCTCTTGGTGACGGCAGATCACGGGAATGCCGATCAGATGATTTATCCTGATGGCTCAACTCACACATCGCACAGTGATGCGGAAGTTCCTTTCATTGTGGTTCATCCCAAACTGAAGGATCAGCAGCTCACCATCAATCCCCTCTTGAAAACTGCGGCACTTAAAGATGTCGCGCCAACGATTCTTTCTATTTTGGGTCTTCCAAAGCCCAACGACTTTACCGGTGAGGCGGTCTTCCTATGAAAATAGCTCTTTTGTGCTCCGGCGGAGACGCTCCTGGAATGAACTGTGCCATCCGTGCTGTCGTCAGAACGGCGATCTACCATGGCCATTCTGTACTCGGAATTAAACGTGGATACGCAGGGCTCCTGCGTGGTGAATTCCAAAAGATGGATCTCTCTTCTGTGGGTAACATCATTCAGCGCGGCGGAACAGTTTTGCAAACTTCACGCAGTCCTGAATGGCTAAAACCGGAGTTTAGAACGAAAGGCGCAGAGATTCTGCGCGCACAAGATGTCGATGGTCTCATCGTCATTGGTGGGGATGGTTCATTTAACGGCGCCAATGCACTTTCAAAAGAGCACGGCTTTCCAGTCATCGGTATTCCCGGAACCATCGATAACGATATCAGTGGCACTGAATACACCATCGGCTTTGATACCGCCGTTCAAACGGCCATTGAAGCCATCGATAGAATTCGCGACACGGCTCACTCCCACGCTCGCACATTTTTAGTGGAAGTGATGGGCCGCAATTCTGCAGCGATCGCACTCAAGGTCGGCGTATGCACAGGAGCCGAGAACGTTTTGCTTCCTCATGACCAAGTTCCTCTGCAAAAAATCGTTGATGATATTCAGCGAGGAGTGGCGCGCGGAAAAGACTCATCAATCATCGTCGTCGCCGAAGGCCCGGTTTCAGGGCGCAGCTACAGCATTCAAAAAGAACTAAAAGAAAAACATCAGCTCGATGCGCACGTTTGCATCCTCGGACACATTCAGCGTGGCGGCTCACCAACTTCCAACGATCGTTTTATCGCTTCACAGATGGGTTCATTGGCCGTGGAAGCTATCGCGGCCGGGAAATCAGGTCTTGTAACGGTCGTGCAAAAAGGCGTCGTCACACTTGAAGACTTGAGCAAGTGCGTACTCAAAAACGATAGCGGCTACACCGAGTTCAAAGGGTTGGCTGAGAAGTTGTCGATTTAATTTTTTGCACGAGATGGTTGGTGTACTCACGATTGGAGAAGGCATTCGCGTGCCCATCTCCAATAATAATACGAGCATCACGGCCGCCGGTACTTTCGTGGTATTTCCAATCAATGGGATAATCCCAATAATCGATGTTGGCTTTTTTAAGCGCTGCTAAAATCTCTTCTCTTCTTTCCTCTACGGTCCATGGAGGAACAAACGGCCGCCAGATGACGACAAATTTACCTTTGGGAAACTGTTCCAGATAGGCGGCCTTGAGTTCCTGCAGATGCAGCATCATTGTAGACACGCTGTCCTTCAGAATTAACGGTGCAAAGTGGGAAGCCCCTCGCAGCCACCATTCGCTCATTCCCATCTTCCGAACAAATTGGGCCCACTGGTAACCAGGCGTCTCACCGATCACACCCGCATAGACAAGTTTTCCATCCTGCTGCTTATAATAGGGAGTCGCTTCACGGGCCCAATCAAGATAGCGCCAAGTTCTAGTCAGGCGTTCGAAGTGATCATCGATCATACTATAGAGCATCAAACCTTCCTGCTCCTTATAGCGTTCATTCCAATTGAAACTTCTCCAGAGATAAAGCTGCTCGGAAATGCCGGTCCCTTGTGCCCCGGTATTCACGACACGGGTCTGAGGAAGATGAGTAGAGACCATCGCAGGAAAAGTATCAGCGTCTTCTAATCCCTCACCAAATGTGAACGAGCATCCACCGATAAAAAGATGATAGCGAAGATTTTTTTTATTTTTAGAATCAGGAATTGTGCGAAATCCGTTTTCATCTCTTGTCACTTTCGTGTCAAAAATCATCTTCGAATTTTCTACCCGAAAAAGTCTT
>JBEIPE010000311.1:0-3392 GCA_040377215.1 Halobacteriovoraceae bacterium | reverse complement strand
GATTGGCAAGAAGGCGAAGAGTTTCCTGCCTGGACATCACGCTGGAATAAACGCTCACCGGTGCATATCAATCTCTGTCATGATGAACCCCTCTGGGAAAAGAAGCCAGTTGAAGCACCACTTCCACCACTGGCCAAACAGGCTGAGACTCATTGGCCGGAAATCACCACCGTGTTTCCGCATTTCAAAAAACCCTTAGTGCTCTTGGGATCACTTGCCGAAGATGAGCGCGAAGCGGTTGAAAGTTTTTGTCGCTGGTATCAAGCCCCCGTACTCGCTGAAGCAAGTTCTGGTTTGCGTGAAACGAAGATCCCTACTCTTACCCACGCCGCTGATCGTGTCGTGAGACGTTGGTTAAGAAATAATGAGTTCGATGGTGTGATTCGCTTAGGTGGCGTTCCCTCTTGGCGTCTGTGGCGTGATCTCGAAAAATGGGATGGCGCTGTTGTAACCTTCGGCCGCACTCAGTGGAGCGGTTTGCCGGGACGAACATTTACCTGTGGCGAACTCGCGCCATGGCTTGAGCGTTGGCAACAAAATGGACCACGCTCTGAAGTCCGCACGCAGTTTCATCTCGATGATAAATTAGTTTCAGAAAAGCGTGATGCGCTCTTTACGGAGTTTCCTAAATCAGAACCAGCCTTGGTGAGACAACTTTCCATTCACGCCGCTCCCGGGGCGGTGATGTACCTGGGCAACAGCCGCCCGATCCGTGACTGGAATGAACAAGCACTCTTGAGCAAACGTTTTGAGATTCAAGAAAACCGTGGCCTCAATGGCATCGACGGACAGATTTCTTCTTTCTACGGCCACGCGAGAGAAGACGTAGAAAACTGGGCGCTCATCGGCGATCTCACCGCTATGTACGATATGCAAGGCCCTTGGGCCCTTCGCTATCTAAACGCAAATACACGCACACGTCTCGTCGTGATCAACAACAGCGGCGGACAAATTTTCAGTCGCATGTTTCCGACGGCGATGTTTTTGAATGCTCATCAAAACCAATTCAAGGCCCTCGCAGAGTTTTGGGGACTGACCTACTCACAGGATCTCAAAACAAACGCACAACACGCCCTTATCGAGCTTACGCCTGATGCCGAACAAACCACGGCCTTCCGCGATCAGTGGGAGAAGCTGTGAAGAATCCCATCTGGCTTTTGAGTGGATTCTTGGGCGACGACAATCACTGGGGAGAATTTCCCCTGGCACTTGCTCAACAATCAGGTGTGATGCCAGAAGTTTTTAACTGGTTCAAAGAAACAGAAGGCGCCAAGTCTCTTGAAGAAGCCGCGCGATTTCTGGCCCAACGTGCTTATGCTGAAGGGACACGTCCCGTCATCATCGGTTACTCCATGGGCGGACGCCTGGCCTTGCAAAGTGCCATCGTTGCCCCGGGTGCTTATTCGGCTGTTGTCGCACTCTCCGCCCATCCCGGATTCCAGCAAAAGACAGAGCGGGAAGCGCGGACGAGAGAAGATGCTGTGTGGGCCAAGCTCTTGCGAGAAAATGTTGAACTCTTCTGGGAGAAATGGAATCAACGAGGCGCTTTGAAAGATACGCCTCTCCCTGAACGTCCTCAATTTGATTCACGATGGGCCGCTTTGCTAGAAACCATGGGCACCGGTCAACAAGATTATCTCGCTCCCTTGCTGAGTGATCCAGCTCTGCCACCGCTTCTAGTTGTGGCGGGACAACATGATGAAAAATTCGTAGGCTTCCTCAAAGAATTCCCGACGACCGTACAAACTCATTCCATTAGCAACGCTGGCCATCGCCTCCCACTCGAGGCGCCCGAAGCATTGTCCAAAGTGCTCGCGCCCTTTATTCGCCAATCACAGGAAATCTTATGATCTCACAAACCCAAGCTTGGCTCTTGGCCACACGCCCGCGCACTCTCACAGCAACACTCGCGCCGATCATTGTTGGTACCACACTGGCGTTTCGTCACAATGGTTATGTGTCTTGGACACTCGTCGTGTGTGCTTTGCTATGCACGTTGTGTTTGCAGATCGCCACCAATCTGGTGAATGACGTTTCTGATTTTAAAAAAGGCACCGACACGCCGGATCGCCTCGGACCCGAGCGTGCGACATCGCAAGGTTGGCTCACGCCGCAAGCAGTGTGGATCGGCGCAGGCATCGCCATTCTCGGAGCACTTCTCAGTGGCTTCCCTTTGATGATGGCCGGTGGCTGGCCCTTGATCATTCTTGGTGTGGCCTCCATCCTTGCAGCGGTGGCCTACACCGCAGGACCTTTCCCGCTGGCCTATCTTGGTCTTGGTGAAGTTTTTGTTTTGATCTTTTTCGGTTGGGTCGCCGTCGGTGGACTCTCGTTTGCACTCACGGGCACGTGGCCGGTCGAAGGCGCGGGTATCGCCGGAACTCAGATCGGACTCCTAAGTGTCACCATGATCGCGATTAATAATTTACGCGACATTCATGGCGATAAAAGAAGCGGAAAGAAAACCCTCGCGGCTCGCTTCGGTGAGAATTTCATTCGCGCGGTGATCGGTGCGGCCCTCTTCTCGCCGTATGTTATGGGTATCCTCTGGTGGCAGACAGCTCCACTCGCAACCTTACTCCCGCTGCCAGGACTTCTCTTTGCCTTCAAAATTTGGGGAGGCCTACAGGCGACACCTCCATCAAAAGCGCTGAATGCTTTTCTCGGTAAGGCCTCCATGCATCTACTGATTTTTGGCATCTTGCTTTCGGTGGCGCTGGCATGGAAATAACTCAGCTCAGTTTTCATCATTATGAGCTGACGCCGAAGACCGCGCCCAATCGTCTCGCTTCGATGCAACCCCGAAAGGGTTGTCTGCTAAAGGTCCAGTTTGCTGAGTTCACGCAAGCAGGCTTTGCTGATCTTTTTCCCTGGCCTGAGTTGGGTGACGAATCACTGGAGTTGCAACTCCAGGCCTTGCGAGAAGGGACTCCTTTCCGCCAAGGAGCTGCTGCCCTTTCGTGGGCCTACTATGAAGCCCAGGCAAAACAAAAGAATAACACCCTCCTTAGTGATGCCAGCTGCCCAAGTCATGTGACCTTACTCGATCGCACCACCATTCCTGGCGGTTTCACTACGGCAAAATTAAAAATCACCGCGGAAGACATTCATCGCTGGATTGATCTGGAACGCTTTTTTGCAAAGTTTCCACAGATGCTGTGGCGCCTGGATTTCAACGGATTGTTTAGTTCAATCGAATCCGCGCAAAGTTTTTGGGACCATGTCTCTCCTGCCGCCAAAGAACGAATTGAATTTTTAGAAGACCCTTTCAATGAAGACCTCATGGTCAACCCCGCAGCCCTGGCGGTATTTAGCGGAACTGATGTGGCGGTCGATCGCAGCCCAAGTCCTCGTGCTCTTGATCTCGCACAAGTCTGGGTCATCAAACCGGT
>JBEIPE010000262.1:0-4135 GCA_040377215.1 Halobacteriovoraceae bacterium | reverse complement strand
GCTCTTCCAAACTTTCTTATCCACAGGGATTGAGATGTCGGCCCAATCGACGGCCGCATGCGAAGCCATAGCGGCAAGCACTAAGAGTGAAAGAATGAACTTCATAAACGGCATCTCCCTAGCAGGCTAATCGGTCGAAATGACGGAAAACATAAAACTCAGCCGAAAAACTCGGGTATGAGCGATAAGCCTAAGAAATTTGATGGCCTCGGCTAGAGAGACTGGCCGGCCGCGCGGGGAGTTTGGGAGATTAATTCCTGGAACTTGGAGCGATCCAAGACGTCCTGACCTTGCACAAAGCTCACGAGATCTGGGACTGAATCTTCGCCCCAGAATAGCTCGTCGTTCACCACGAAGCTTGGCACACCAAAGACTCCGTAAGCGATGGCTTCAGCAATGTTGGCCTTCAGCGCTTTCTTCGCTTCGGCGCTAAAACTTTTCTCGTAGAGTTCATCGGCCGGGAGTCCAGCTTCGCGCAAAGCGGCCAAGAGTTCATCCGGGTTACCCATATCAATACGTTTCTCCCAACCTGCGAGCCACAAGGTCTTGATGACGGAAGCCTGGTGCTCGCCAGCGACTTCTTTCAAGGCCAATCGAAGGGCGTAAAGCGAGTTGAAGGGATGGGTCTTAGGCGTAGTGAAGGGAAAGCCTTCGCGCGCTGATTTGCGCAGCATCTGCTTCAGCAGGAACTCGCGTTTGGGTTGCACTTCGCCTGGGCCTTTGATGCCCCAGTGATTCAACAGCGGACCCAGGGCCACAGGAAGAGAGCTCACATGACAGTGCGCTGGCAGCTTTGTCGGCAGACTTCTCCAGGCGAAATAAGAGAAGGGCGACAAGAAATCAAAATAAAATTTTACTTCAGTAGTCATGGGGAGTTGTCCTTGAGGTGCCACATCATCTTGTCACTTTTCCTTAGATCAGACGAGAAAAACATCCAGGGCCATAGAGTGCTAAGTCTTTGACGACAAAAGCAAATGCACATTTTGTACTTGAATTCGCCGCAGTTCCCTTAAACTCCTTTTCACCAGTTCCATATATCGAATTGCAGTTTCGCGTTGTACGTCTGTTGTTGTTGCACGTTTGTTGTTAGCGAATACTGAGTTCAACCTGTAAGGACGACGTCCTTCGGGGAGTTTTGCATGAGTATTATCCGTTTGTTCCAGGCCTTGCTCGTCGTGTTCTCACTCACTACACTTGTATCATGTGGCAGTGATGGCTCAGTCAATATTGTGAAAGGCCTGAAGGTCGAAACCACAATGGTGAATGACCAAGTGAACTTGCGCATTTCATCTGAAATCGATTTCGGTAACATCTTCTTCCCAAGTCTCCAGATCCCAGTTATCCGCAACGGTCAACAGATCGGTACCGTTTCCATGATTCCGGTCCTTGGCTCAAAAACACAATTTGTTATCGAAGTGAACGCATCTGCCATTGCTGACTTAAACGTTGGCCCAGTGATGTTGCCAAACAACACACTCGCTCCATTGATCGGCACCAACACTGCCATCGCCGTTGATCTTGGCAACCGCGCGAAGCTCTACGTCGCTGCTGCGACCAACGCTTATGCCATCGGTGTAGCGATCCCAATCTCTGGTCTTGATTCTCTCGGTCAATCAATGGGTGGTATCAACTTCTTCCCAATGTTCGCGATTGATAAAGCGGTCGGCGCTGCTGGTCTCTTCACAAGCCGCACAGCTGGTCAAAACGGTTTCGCTTTCTTCGTCGACATCACTCAGTATGTTCAAGGTTTGAACTGGGGTGCTGTGGCTTCTGCATCAGCTAAATCAGCTCGCGCTCAATCAATGCTCGCTGTTGATGCTGCCAGCTCAATGCGCGAAATCGAGTTGAACTACTCTGAGATCCGTCCAAGTGCATCGGCTGAGTCTAAGTTGAAAAACAAACTCTATGACATGCACAAAAAGAAAGTTCGTCTTGCTCGCTAGTCTTTAAATAAGCACAGGATGTGTTTTTAAGAAGGGGCCCCGCAAGGGGCCCTTTTTTATTACGATCTGCTAAGTTTTTAAAATGATTGATTAGGAGTGCTGTTTCCACTGGTGGAAATGAGCTCGTCGACTCCGGCATCCTGCCCAAAAAAAAAGCCCCTTTCGGGGCTTTTTAGAAGACTAGATTTTACGTGTGATGCGGTTTTTCGAGAGTGTCTTACGACGGCGCTTCTCAGCGTTCTCACGCTTCTCGCGGCTCTTGATTGATGGCTTCTGGTAGTACTCACGTGCGCGGTACTCTTTCACGATGCCGTAAGCATCACAAAGACGTTTGAATTTCTTCAACGCTTTATCGACAGCAAAGCCATCGCTTACTTCGAGACGAACGTTCTCTCCTGCATCCTTGTATCTTTCGCCCATGAATATCCTCAAAATTGGTTAATGAATGTGTGGGGCACAGCCTAACATATCGGACCTATTTGGCCACAATTTAGCGATATGGATGGTGCGTTAGGTCAAATTCGGCATAAAGCGGGAAATGATCGGAGGGCAAAAGGCGCTTTTGGGAAATATCTATAGGCACCGGCAGGGGGTATCCCTGGGCACTGAGGTAGCGGGGAAAAATCACGCTTTGCGAAACTAGCAGCTTTTGGGCGGCCTCATTGATGAATAAATAATCCAGCTGCTGAGCAATCCGGCCAACGACCGATGGGCGGAAATGCAAATAGCTGAAGCGCTCTTCTTCCGGGATCGCTGAAAAAGAAACCACGTCTTTAAGATTCGAACGCAAATAGAGCGGCAGAAATTCGGGCTCAGGATTTGGCCAGCGGGCGTCGCCGTTGAAATCGCCGCCAACGAGTAGCGGAATTTCGGGATTCACGGCGGCCGCGATAGCAGAGAGTCCGTGCACTTCAACCGCACGGCGAGTGCGGCCTTCGAAGTCTTCGCCCTTCATGTTGAGTTTTGATTTCAAGTGCACCAGTAGCGCTTGCACCCACGTTTTGCCTTCATGTTTAAGTTCAAGAGAAAGCACATCGCGGGAGAACTTGGTGTATTTCGCATGGGGAAGAACATAGTCACGATGGCTGCTGATGGTGATCTCCCAATCACCGCGCACGAGATACCCCATGTCGATGCCACGCTCAGAATTGGTTTCGAGCAGGTAAGGGCGCCACTGATTTTTAAGAAAGTGTTGATTGAAATTATTCAACGACACCGCACCACCGACTTCCGTGATGAGAATCAGATCAGGATCGATGCTGAGAATGGTATGAGCGAGGTCACGGGTTTTCTGCAGAGGTTTGTTGTCTAGAAGGCCTGGATTGGAGAGCTGCCAGAGAGGCTCGGTCATGGTGTCCATCGCCCGGCCATCCCAGCGCTCGAGAAAAACGAAGAGATTCTCCGCGTTTAAGACGAGGACTTTGAGCAGTGGAGGCGGGAAGGCAGGTTTTACCATGTTAACCGAACCGTTTTTGTTTGTTTTACCATCTAAGGACGGAGGAAGCGATATGCGTTGGTTAATCTTGGCCCTTGTGATGAGTATTTTCGCACTCTCAAACGTCTATGCGCAAGACTGGTCCGTGAGGTTTGAACCTCTCTACGGTGTAGAGCATACGCAAAACCGTTATCCGGAACCGGCTCGCTACACCACACGCAGCTTCTTCGGTGCGCGCGTGATTGCCGGTGTGCCTATTCTTTCTTTAGAAGTTGAAGGCACTCAATCAAACGATCGCCGCGACTATCCGTCAGAAAATCAGAAAGTCGAAGACGAAGTTCAACGCGCCATGATTGGTCTGCGTTCGACCTACGCACTGGGGAGCTACGTAGGGTTTTTCCTTCGTGCCGGTGCTCGCGGAACAAAACAAAAAACCACGGTGACTGATACAGTGACTGATGAAAAAGAAGTCAAAGATCCTCCGATTAGCTGGGATCCTTACGCCGGTACCGGTTTGCAATTAGCGCTCGCTTCCAACTTCGCTCTCAATGCGGGTGCGACGTGGATTTTCCCTGACTCAGGAAAACCGGATGTTCAGTACACCATGGGTTTTACGGTTAAGTTTGGTCAGGTCAGATAATTTATTGAAAGAGATAGATCACGTTGGCCGGAATGCCGATGGCGAAAACAGCTCCCGTCAAAATCGCAGTGCCCACCAAAAGAACGGCGATGATTTTGTAGGGAATACTGATGAGAG
>JBEIPE010000067.1:0-11005 GCA_040377215.1 Halobacteriovoraceae bacterium | reverse complement strand
CTTGAGTTTGATGATGAGGACTTTAGTTATCAGCGACCGGATCCAACCACTTGTCCCGATCCCGATCAGGCTGATCGTGAAGCTGTCGTAGATCTATTCAAAAATATTCGTAATCCATCAGTCACTGTGCCGACGACGGTCGCTGATTTCGTTAAGCTCCTTCCAGAGGGCATGCGTAGCAACTACGTCGTTATGTCTGAAAGTCGCAGTTTCCAAGAGTCAACTTACCAAGACCCACGCGTTCTGATGAAATCAGCAAACTCAGGCGTCATCGCTAGTTTCACTGGCCATGGTCGCGAGGATGGCTTGCGTGGCACAGAAAAATTAGAATTCATTGTGTGGAACGGCCCGGAAGCTCGTTACGATTTTTATGAAGTGGATTTCCCTTCTGAAGATCCTTTCAAAAATCCGGCCACTATGACTGAAGCGCAACGCCGTCCTATCGTAAAACAAAACCCAGCATCATGCTTGAACTGTCACGGCAGTGCCGTGGGTACAGGTGATATGGTGGGCGCCGACGGTCAACCGAAGTATATTACAGGGGCCTTAGGTGATAAGGTTCTCGACTCATCGGCCGCACGTCCGAATTGGGATACCTATAACTTTTGGCAAGGGCAGATCCCTTTTAACCGCGACACACTTTTTAACGAATCAGAAGAAGCGCGCCGCTACTTGGCCCTCGTGAAAAAAATGGAAGGTACGCCGGTGGCTGGGGAAGAAAGAAACCCACGCCTTGAAGCTCTCAAGCCGCGCATCTCGTCGGCTGATCTTGAAAGGACTTTGCGCGAAGATGGCCAGTACGCCATTCCTAACTACGAAAACTTTGACGGTCCAGGGGTAACACTGTTTGACCAATCAAGCCGTCTGAATTTCTGCCGTATCGGTCAGAACCTGCGCAAGATGCCTTTCTACGAAAACGTAAAATACGCTATTCAAGCAGCAGTCAACGGCTGTGACATGTCGACTATCCTGCCACCGGAAGCACGCGAATACTCAGACCAGTATTTTAAACGTCGTGGGATTAACAGCTATCAGAGCTTAGAAACAGAAACTGGCAGACTGCAAATGAGTGTGGCGACAGATAAAGAAAGCCGTCAGCGCCAAACGTTCCAGCGTCTATTCGCACAAAACAATCCAGGTATGGCCGAAGCTGAAATCTTGGCGTTGGTTGAAACAGAAATGGGACGTCGTGGTCAGCTTGAAAACCGCGAGCTCGATAGTAACGCTCAGCCTTTGTCGGCCTTGAGATACTTGCTTGAGCCTTTGGGAGTCCAAGTCGCCAACTGGTCGATGAGTATTGATCCAGGAACATATAGCTTTGCTGACGTGCTTAATCTTTCGGAAGGTGCTTTTGCCAACACAGAGAATCTTAGCTGTGAGCAAATGGCGGAGCGATCGCGAACCTCGTTCTTTGGTCGAGTGCCTGCCGAGATTCGCCAAACCTATCTAACGACTTGTGAAGAAGCCGCCTTACCTGTGACCCTGCAAGGTTTTGTCGCCGAATCTATTACGATTGCGTCCACGCAGGTTGAGCAGAATGCGCGTACTGTGTTGATGACCTGTAATGGTTGTCACTCGAGCGGCGCAGGTGGTGCACCCAGCATTCCATTCGGCGATATGAATGCTCTTCGTGCTGAGATCAGTTCTTCGGCAAGACTTCCTAACGGTGGTCTCGGCGCTTCTATTATCAATCGAATTAACAAGCCTGAAGGTGAGCGCGGCCATATGCCGATGGGGCCACGTTCATTGACCACAGAACAAAAACAATACGTGCGAGACTTCATTGGTCTTGCCCAAGGTCAGTAAGAGGTTCTTATGAAGTACTTTGTTATTCTTTGTCTGCTGACCTCGGTCGCTTTTGCGAAACCTAAAAAACGCGGCCTCGCCTCGTCGCAAACAATTGAGATCGAAAGATACTCAGGTCGTCCCATCGTCTTTGCCTCGGTCCAATTGGCCAGTGAGGACCTTGAAATGCCCGAGAGTGGAGAGGTCGACCGCAAGGCCGAGTTAGTTTGCAAGGCCTTGGGCTACAAGCATGAGCGTGGCAATTATACCCTCAATCAAATGCACGATCGTAAGAACCGCGGCCCGATTTCGGTACACCAACTCATGAACGATGGTTCATTTAAAAGAGTAGAAGCCTCAAAGATGTACAGCTTCAAATCAGTCGTTTGCGAAGCTCCTCTTGAGCCGAAATGCCAAGAAGACCACTTCGATAAAACAGATGTGCGTTTCATTCTTTTTAGCCGCGAGGACTGCAAGTGAAATTCTTTGCCTTAGTCGCTCTCATCGTTGCGACGGCGTGCTCACAAGCACCCACCCAACGTACGCCGAGTTCTATCCTTTCAGAGTCAACGCGCGTGAGCATGGATAGCGATCAGAGAGAAGATCTCTACATTGATGCCAAAGTCCTGAAAGACGAATTGAATGAATACTCATTTAAGGAATTCATTCTTCAAGCGCAGGCGCGAGGTTACGGCAAGATCGTTTTTGATCCGAGCTATAGCTCATTCAAACGTTTCTCAATGACCGATAGCACTTCAATTGCAGGCGACTTCTTCTTGCTCGTCGGAACAAAGTTTACAGGAGACGACGAGACGATTCGTCGCGGTGATTTTGATGATGTCTATGCCACGGCCAAACGCCTTTCATGGTTGAAGTTCCGCGTGATCATCAACTTGGTGGCCTCAGTCGAAGACCTTCGCAGTGCTTTGGCGAATAAAAATCCAACCATCATCACCTGGACCTCTCACGGTAATAAGACAGGCTTCTATGATTTTAACCAAATCAAAGTGCCGCAAGACATTTTCAAGAAGACTTCACCGACGGTGTATCAGTTTATTCTGACCGCCTGTAATGGCTTCTCATCTATGCAGGATACCTATAAGCCTCACATTCCCAAGACCATGAAGTACTGGAGCTGGGATCGTCTGGTGTACCACCCGACTGATCTCAAGAAGCTTTTGGAAGACGACACGATCTGGAATCCGTACATGCATTATCCCGGTGAGCTGACCTACAAAAACTTGGTTTGTAAGAAGACAGGTGAGCGCTACCAGATCACACACGCCCGTGAACTGTTGCCTATCGGTGGCGGAACTTATGACAAGCTAGAGACATGCAACTACATCGTCGCCAACAGCAATGAACACTTTGTGTGTTACCGCGAGGCTGAGAAGTGGAATGTGTACAACAAAAAACAGCGCAAGCTCGTACCAGGTAATTCGTTTGATAATCACTACGACTGTAACAGTCGTATCAGTAACACTTACGCTAAGAAGATCTGCCGCCGTTTGGCCAGTGATGACAAATTTCACTTCATCGATGGTGAGACGAATGTGGCTTCAGCAGAAACGTTTGAAAGCGTAAATTCTTGCTATGAGCATCTCTACACTTTAGGCGAGTGAACCTTTCGGTACTCGCCTAAGAGCACACCAGCAAAAATCAAACCAAGCCCTAAGAGCGCCACTGGAATGGACGTTTTTCGTCCCATGGCATAATCCAAGAGGGTACCCAAGACCATCTGTCCGCTAATGAGAAGCACCGTCGCTTTCATCACTCCTGCGCGAGGGATGATCCAGCTGACAAGAGCGACGAAGAGTGCACCGATGATGCCACCCACGTAAGCGTGCGCCGGCGCTTCCGCAAAGAGTTGCAGATCCCAGCGGCCACCGCTAAAAACTAAGACCACAAAAATGAACAGTGCCCCACCGATATGATTCACGACTGAGGCGCGCGCTGGACCCATGTCGATGCCTAAACGTCCCAGTAGGGTGCGGTTAATGCCCAAAGAGATTCCACCTAAGAGTCCCAGAAATATCGGCCATGCGAGTTCACCCATAAATGAGGACTCCTACTCCGGCCAAGATCAGCGCCGCTTGCATGAAATCTAGAACCGTTAAGCGCCGGCGAGTCGTTCCAAAAAGTCCCAGCGTGTCACTCATCCACCCATAGAGAACTTGTCCCAACACCAGGAGGCCAACTGTGCCCGCCACACCGATGGGGCCATTCACGGTCACGCCGACGATCGCCACGGCGATCCCGCCAAAGATCCCTGTGATGTAGGCCCACTTTGGAATTTCGCGATGGTTAATGACTGCGCGGTGTTTCCAGAGAACGACTAAAACAAGGGAGGTCGCCAAACCAATGAGATGAATGATGAGACTCGCCTCTAACGGCTGAATAAATTTAGCGAGCATCCCATTGAAAAACACCATGAGGGCCAAAAGCCCACCAGCGCTCAGAGCAAGAATAGAAACTCCCATCGACGACATAGCGTCATTTTAGTATAAGGCCTTATGAAATACGATCTCTTTCTCTTTGATCTTGATGACACACTTTTGGATTTCAAGGCGTCAGAGAGACTTTCATTTTTCTCAAGCTTGCAGGGGCTGGGTGTTAAGACCGGATTGGATGAACTTTTCAATCAGTATCAAGTCGTAAACTCTTCGCTTTGGAAAATGTTCGAGCACGGCCAAACCACCAAAGAGCATCTCAAGGTGGAACGCTTCCGCCATATCTTCGCAGCTAACAACATTGAGCTTGATCCTGCTCTTGCGAGTGCACGCTATCTCGACACACTTCCCGAAACGGTGGTGCTGATTGATTATGCCGTGGAACTCTGCGGGTGGCTTAGCCAGCGAGGGGAGTTGGGAATTATCACGAATGGTATCCACTACGTACAAACGCTGAGAATAAAAAACAGCCAGATCGCGCCCTATATTAGTTTCGTGAGCGTGTCGGAAGAATGTGGTTTTGCGAAACCTGACGTGCGATTCTTTGAGTACAGCACAAAAATGGCCAAAACATTTTCTAAGGCGCGCACACTGGTAGTGGGCGATCGATTAGATGCCGACATTCAAGGTGCGCATAATTTTGGAGTGGACTGCGGATGGTTTAACCCAGAAGGGAAAGCGCATCCTTTGGAATTGACTCCGACCTATAATGTGAAAAGCCTTAAGGAACTCCGTGATCTCCTCACTTGAAATTCGTCCCCTCACTCTTGCCGACGCAGGTCTATTTGCAGAAGCCACTGAGATTCTCAATCGTACACAGGGGAGAGATCTTTTCTCGCAGAACTATCTGGCCGATCTTGTGGTGGATTCAAAGGCGCGAATTTTTGCTGCTTTCATTGATGGCCGGCTCATGGGGCTGGGTGTGGCGCAGATCATCAGTGACTTTAACTACTACCTGCCCTTTGACGAAAACATCTGTCTCGAGCTTGAAGGCAAGTCGGTAGGTTCTTTTTCCACCATGGCGATGCATGAAGACGCGCAAGGGAAGGGCATTGGTCAACAGATCAGTCAGCTGCGTCTGGCCTGGTTGCATGAGCAAGGCTGCGAAGTGATCTTGGGCAATTCTTGGGTGAGTGGACTGCGGCACACCTCTGATCGGGTCTTTGAGAAGATGGGCTTTCGCAAAATTAAGCTGGTAGAAAACTTCTTCGTGGAATCAAGTCTCAAGCAGCCTTTCGATTGTCCCGGCTGTCGTGTCCATCCTTGTTCTTGTGCAGCGATCTTGTACAGGTTAGGCTAATCCATGGCCCTTACTGTAACGCTCTATCGTTTTCAAATCGAACTCTCAGACATACCTCGTGGCATTTACGAGACATTGGATTTTCGTGTGGCCCAGCATCCCTCGGAAGCTTTGCCGTATATGCTTACCCGAGTGCTCGCTTATGCCCTTAACACGCAAGAGGGGTTGGCGTTTGCTCCGACTGGGCTGCATGATCCTGATGCAGCGGCGATCAGTATCGATTCACCGAACGGTGGATTTGAGTTGTTGATCGAAATTGGAAGTCCGAGTGCGCGGAAGCTTCATAAGGCCACTAAGACCGCGCGCAATGTAAAAGTATACACCTATAAAAATCCAGAAAGTCTCATGACCGAAATTCGCACGGAGAAAGTTCATCGTGCCGAAGAGATCGAAGTCTTTTCATTGGCACCGGCCTTTCTCACTCAGTTGGGTGAGGTGCTTAAGCGCGACAATCGCTGGGCGATTCTTTTTGATGATGGAACCATCAGCGTGCAAGTAGGCGATACATCCATTGCTGGCGAGCTAGGGATGCATCGTCTTTAGAAGAAGTATTTTTTTTCTAAACGAAGACTTCAATTTTTTAGAAGATCACATTTGTCTCATCTAGGTTATCACCTCACTCACCTATCAATCCTATAAGCTGCCTTTCGGTGGTTGCTTTTTTCTATAAACGTCATCGTCCATTCTCCATGATTCGCTGACTCATTCTTAACTTGAAAACAAATTAATACTTTGTCATGACAGGGCCACTCAAACAAATCACGGGAGAGAAAAATGCGATTGACCCTATCATTCCTTCTTCTGCTAGGTTCTGTATCCGTATTGGCGGAGACAAAGAAATCTACGGGGGGGGCTACCATCAGTACGAAGACCGTCGATGAGAATCTTCCGTGGAATTCGCTGAATCGATTTGGAGCGAACTATTTCACCTTCTGGGAAGGTCCGAACGTCGATGACGGCCAACAAACTAGAAACGAGCTCGGGCGACCTACCGATGATGGGTTGAATTTTTATCACCACCTCTCATTCACCTACGCCATTTCTAAGAACCTCAATATTGATCTTCAGAACCGACTGGAACATGTGCATACGAACGAAGAGGAGTGGCGCTTCCAAGGGTCACGGATCGGTGTGAGTGGAACATTGGCCCGTGGTGAGAAGTGGAGCTTAAAGGGTGCGGCCAACACCGACATCCCGGAGCTTAATGGTCGTGATGCTCGTGCTCAAACGGTCATTTTTAATCCAGGTCTATTTGCCGGTCTCAATTACCAGTTTAACTCTCGCTGGTCATTTTACTCAATCGTTTCGCCACGCATGTACTTCTACCGTGACGATGATGCTGTGACTGATGAATGGCTTGCCGCTGGGAGAACGCCAGGTGAAAAACGTAAGATCGAGTTCCGTGCCTCACCGACGATCAACTACGCTTTCAACGACAGAGTCGGGATGCGCTCGGGTCTCGATCTTAACTTCCAGCAGTTTGTGAAAAACGATTGGAACTATTTCCGTCGCTGGCCCACGGCCATGAACATCGGTCCAACATTTAACATTCACCGCTCTCTGAACCTCTACACCTTCGTACAAACCTTCCCGTTTGACGGCGGAAAAATTAGAAAAGAGACGACATCACTGGGGATGTGGATCTCAGGCGTTCTGTTCTAAAGAATTTTACATGGGTTTTTTGACGAGCCGAAATTTTCTTTCTTTGCTCGGCAAGAGACCCATGTCTTCCCAGCCCCGCCGACGGTAGAGATGCTCCGCCCGCGTTCCCGGTGAAGTGGTCAGCACGATCTCATGGCAGCCCTTCTCAAACATCCAGGTTTCAAGAAGACTCATGAGCTTTTGGCCAATACCTTGGCCTTCATACTTTTGATTGATGAAGAGCGCCCAAACATC
Organism: Halobacteriovoraceae bacterium; assembly: GCA_040377215.1. Taxonomy (GTDB): domain Bacteria; phylum Bdellovibrionota; class Bacteriovoracia; order Bacteriovoracales; family Bacteriovoracaceae; genus UBA6144. Next base: position 3,574 of record JBEIPE010000067.1, on the reverse strand, counting down.
CTGCTGCTTAAGTCGACCGCAGGAGAAGCCGATGACGGCGTCGCCTTTCAAGCATACCCACGCTTTACCATCTACGAACATAGCTTCTTCATAGTCAGGGATTTCAATTTGGATTGAAACGAGGGTATTTTCCGTAACGTGATCACGGATGAATTTCATCTGGGGGATGTCTGAAACCTGGGCTTCGCGGAAAAGAAAGTCATTAGTCATTCTTGTAGTTAAATACACATATACTAATTTGTATTGTTACAGTGGGTTGAGAGGGGGGCGAAAGCGCGTAACCTGGGCCGTAGAGTGATAGCATCGGTCCATGACGCCCACACCCATTTTGCCCAATGAACGCCAAAAGACCGATGAAAGTCTCAATCTTGAGCGTGAAAAGACCAATCAGTCTCTCCTTAAGGCCCGTCATAATACGGAGGAAGACACTGACAAAACGGTGGTGGATGAGCGCGCCGAAGCAGATGAGGCGACGACAGAGTCGCGAAAAAAAGCCGATGAACATCGTGATACGGCCCGTAATTCCCCAAATTATGACATTAAAGATGAGCTTAAAGACAGCGACGAGCGACTTTTAAAAGAGCGCAAGCTCGCTGATGTGGCCATCGAACTTGAGCGCAAGCGTGTCGATCTAACGATTGAGCATGAGCGCGAACTCAAAAGCGAAATGGCGATACGAGTCCTTGAGCGAGAAAGAAAGATCACCGATCGTAACTTAGGTGATGAGCGTTTTAAAACAGATACGCTTGTCATGAAGGCCGCCACCGCCCACTCAGTCACACAAACAGCTCTAACTTCTCGTGAAGAGTTCTTGGCGATTGTCAGCCATGACCTGCGAAATCCAATTGGAGCTGCGGCTTCATGCGCTGAGATGCTCCTTGAAGATGCCGCCTTTGAGCAGCTTGATCCCGAAGTGAAGCACTGGGTGCATTTCATGAAGCGAAATGTTGATTCATCCCTGCGTCTTATTGCTGATCTTTTGGATGTGGAGCGTATTTCTCAAGGTAAAGTTATTCTCAACCCAAAAACCATGTGTATCGGTGACATCATTCGTGAGTCCGTCGAGACCTATGTCTTGGCCGCCTCCGCTAAAACGATTCTGCTTCGCACGACTCCAGCGGACATCAAATGTGAAGTAAGCTGTGATCCGGATCGTATCCGCCAAGTCATTTCTAATCTTGTCGGCAATGCCGTCAAGTTCACCCCGGATGGAGGGATTATCACCATCAACATCAAACCCGAGACCGATAGTGTGCGTATTTCTATTTTAGATACGGGCCCGGGCATTCCTAAAGAAAAGCTGACTCAGATTTTTGATCGCTTTGCTCAGTTGGCCTCTAAAGATCGCACGGGTCTTGGCCTTGGATTATACATTTCGAAGATGTTGATTGAGGCCCATGGTGGGAGTCTATCGGTCGAATCTACAGTTGGCGTAGGAAGCAATTTCAAAATATCTATTCCACGGCTATAATCTTTGGATGGAAAATGAAAATGCGTTTAAGAACTGGATTAATCCGGCCGTCGTCAAAAGAACCAGTAGCATCTTTAAAGCCGCTTACTCGAGTTTTGATGAGAAACGCTTTCAAAAGATTTCACCTAAGCTGAATGACCTAGAACTCAAAGGGCGTGTGCTGCTCATTACACAAGCTCTCAAAGCAGAGCTCCCCAGTGATTTTTCTGCCAGTGCTAAAATCCTCAAGAAAGTTCTCAATGAGAAGAAACTCACCGGTTTTGAGCTTTGGCCTATTTCCGAATACATCTCTCAATTCGGTACGGATCATTTTGATGAATCCCTTGAACTCATGTATCAGCTGACCCAGCAATTCACCTCTGAATTTGCCATCAGGCCATTCTTGCTCAAAGACCCTGAGCGCATTCTGAAAAAATTTAAAACCTGGCTCAAGGACGACAATGTCCATATCCGTCGTTGGATTTCGGAAGGGACCAGGCCTCTCTTGCCATGGGGAGCAAAGATCCCTTCTTTTGTGCAGAAGCCGGCCACCATCCCTCTGTTGGAGGCTTTGAAATACGATGAAGAACTTTATGTGCGCAAAAGTATCGCCAATCATTTGAATGACATTTCCAAGCACCACCCTGATCTCGTGGTGGAGACTCTCAAGGGCTGGGTGAAGGCCGCACCAGAGTCGCACGAGGAAAAGATTCAGTGGATCAAGAAACAAGCGCTCCGGACCTTGATCAAGAAGGGGCATCCGAAGGCTTTGAGTTTGATGGGGGTGTCGGACAAGTCTGATGTGAAGCTCTCTCAACTCAAATTGAATAAAGATAAGTTTAAGCTCGGCGATACCCTGGAGTTTGAATTTGTGCTTGAATCCACGGGAACGAAGACACAGAAAATCATCGTGGATTATGGCATTGGCTTCTTGAAATCCAACGGAAGTGTTTCAACTAAGATGTTTAAGTTAAAAACGATCGAGCTTCAGCCGAAAGAAAAGATCACCATCAAAAAGCGTCACTCACTCAAGGCCATCACTACGACAACGTTCTATTCAGGTCAGCATGAGCTGGTTCTGCAGGTGAATGGCAAAATTCTAAAGAAAACGGAATGGCTGTTTAAAGTCTAGAGACTCAACTGCTTGATCCGTTCCAATCTTTTAGCTTCATTCGCCTTGAACCATTCATCTTTTACAAGTTTTTCGTAAGCGAGTGAGAAATATTTTTGGCTTTCAGTTTTGTTCTTAAGGACGAGGTAGAGTTCTCCGAGTTCCTCGAACACATAGCCGTCTTGTTCTTCGGGCTCAATTTCTTTTTGAAGTTTGAGAGCGTCGTCATATCTTTTCAATGATCGATAAGTGCGTGCGATACACCATTTGGCGACACGAATGCTTGGGGCAGTTTTTTTGGCTTCGCGGAAGGCGAGGGCTTTTTTAAACATGTCTAAAGCTTCGTTGAACTGACCTTGGTCATGATAGGTCCAGCCAATATTGTTGTAGAGTGAACCTAACCAATCGTTTGCTTTTGCATCGGTCGACGCTTCGGCAGTTTTGACAGCTTTAAGATTCCATTCCATCTGTTTGTTTGCATCAGCCTCGGCGATGGCCACCATATGAAGCGCATCCACATTCAAATTGTCTTGTTTGGCTTGCGCGGCCAGCTCATGGGCCTTGATAAAAAACGGCAGGGCTTCAGCTTTCTTTTTTGAAGAATTCCAGACTCGCCCGCGCTCTAAGTTGTAGCGAATCGCGGCGACCGGAGTTTTGTCGTTGAGCCGCTTTTCGACGTCATTTAAAACGACATGGGCTTCTTCGAATTTTCTTTGTAGGCCTAGTGTGCGAGCGATCTGTGTGAGAATTTGCAGCTCGTGATCAAGGTTTTTGCTTTTCTGAATCTCAGGGAGAAGCGCCCGAAATTTTGTTTCAGTCCCAGGTGCATCGTTGAAATTCCACACTTGTTCAATATCTAGAGGAGTCGCTGCTTGAATGCTCATACTTAGACCTAATAGGATAATAGTTAATTTCATAATCTAGGTTGTGGAGTAGAGATTTCCTAACGATGCATTCGTAAAAGAAAGACCTGCTCCAACGGGCTGAATGGAATTGATGATAGTCGTTCTTAG
>JBEIPE010000264.1:0-4089 GCA_040377215.1 Halobacteriovoraceae bacterium | reverse complement strand
CAAGAGTTTAAACGGTAAGGACACCAACATCGGTGGAAGCATCATCATACCCATCGCCATCAAGACGCTGGCGACCACCATGTCGAGAACAAGAAATGGAATGTAGAGCAAGAAGCCGATCTGGAAAGCGGTCTTCAATTCCGAAATAATAAAAGCCGGAATCAAGTAGTGAATCGGCACATCTTTAATAGTCGCAGGTGCTGTCTCATTCGAAACTTCGTAGAACAAACCAATGTCTGTTTTACGGACGTGCTTTTCCATAAAGGCACGTAAGTGAGTTTCAAGCACACCCAACGCCTGGGTCGTATCGATCGTTTTCGCCATGTAAGGCTTGATGCCCTCTTCAAAAATCGCTTTGCCTGTCGGCATCATCACGAAGATCGAAAGGAACATGGCAAACCCAATGAGCAATTGGTTCGGTGGTAAGTTCTGAGTCCCCAAGGCCTGGCGCATGAACGACAGCACGATGATGATGCGAGTGAAGGCCGTACAAAGAATGATAATCGCCGGTGCCATGGTCAGCACCGTGAAGAGAATCAATACTTCGATGGTATCAACGAGGTTTGTCCCCTGACCGAAGTTGATATTTACACCCGGAAGACTGGCGTTTTGCTGAGCAAACGCTAATCCCGGCATAAATGCCAAGCAGAGCAGAGGAACGAGGCGGAGCATCCATCCTGGAAGCTTCATAATGACCTTTTACTTACTGCAGAGACTTGAGGTTCTTTACTTTCTTTTTCAATTCATCAGAAAAGCGCACGATATCTTTCTGAACACTGCCCTTCTCTTCTGTCGCAATTGATTGGTAGATATCTTCTTTCACACGCATCTCAGTCGATGGAGCTGCGTCTTTCGCGGTCTCAGCGCTATCGTCAAAGTTTGTTCCCGTGATGGCGCGCTCGCCTTCTTTCACGAGACCTGGCACATCTTTAACTTCAGCGATGAAGCTCATGCCCGACTCTGATGAGCTCACCAAGAACACTTGGTTGTGGGCCTTCACCATCAAGATGGCACGCTTTGGAGCGACGTAGGTTGTTGAGAGAACACTTACGAGCTGAGTGTTGTTCAAGAAGCCAAGCTTGCCTTTTGAGAGCACGCCTTTCTTCATGAGCTGGGTGACTCCGTAGAAGAACAATAAGACCACACCCAAGAACGCGATGAATTTGCCTGCGTAACCAGCAAAAGAAAAATTATCTTTGCGGGCCGGTGCTGCTTGCGCTGAACGGACTTCGTCTTTCGTTGGTGCCATGACATCTTTCACGATGGCAGCCGCCGCTGGAGCAGTCTTCTCTTGAGAAGCTGTGTCTTCCGCTTCCAACTTCTTCAGGAAGTCTTCGCCCAAAGCTTCTTTCTTCACCAAAGTTTTAGGAGCATCCATCTTCACTGGTGATTTCACAGTGAAGGGAGTTGGCTTGAACTCACCGGGGATCGTGGTGGTGATTTCAATTTTTCCATCACGCAAAGTGAGCGCAATGTTTTCTGCGTTGATTTGGCCTTGTGGGAAAGTCAGCGTCGCCAAAACACCACGAGAGGTGTTAGCGGCGGCCAAACGAACTCCCGCAACTTTTTTAACGGTATTCTTTTCAATATCAGCACTTGGAAGAGTCATAGCGAATCGTCCGCCCTTCACATCCCATTCAGGTGTGATGGTGGCCGGCTCGGAGAGAGTGACGACAAAACGACCCCGGCTACCTTGCGCCTGCCAATCCAAATCGGTCACTTTGACCCCGGCATGGGCAATCGCGGTAGCGAAGAGGGCGATGATACTAGCAAACATGATTCTCACGGTTTCCCCTTAGTCCAAACTCGATCACTTCAAAGATTCAATACGTTCCAGCGGGCTAATGATGTCGGTCAGACGGATGCCGAACTTCTCGTTCACCACCACTACCTCACCTCTTGCAACGAGCTTGCCATTGACGAGAACTTCTAATGGCTCACCAGCGAGCTTATCCAGCTCTAGAACCGAACCCTGACCCAGCTGGAGCAGGTCCTTGATGATCACTTTAGCGCGGCCGAGCTCCACACTGACTTTCAGTGGGATATCGAGAATGAAGTCGAGGTTCTGGACCTTCAACTTATTGAGGGCATCATCACCGGCCTTGATCTGGTCGGCTAGTTGGCCAATGGCTTCGCGGTTTAAATCACTCATTTCATTCTCCCGTTATACGTTCCGGCGAGTGACTTGCACTGCGCGGTTACCTTTATAAGTTCCGATGAGGCATTTCAATTTGTTGGCACCTTCGATTTCGAGATCCAACTCCCCGCTCACTTCTTGCGAAAGAGGGATCACATCGCCGATCTGCAAGCTGACCAAGTCACCGATGGTCATGTCCGTTTCACCAAGCTTCACAATGGCAGTCGCTTCCGCATTCTGAACATGGTCTTGCAATGAACGAGTCCAGAGTGTGTCGACCACGTCGTTCTCTGACTGGAAGCTCGAAGAAAGTTTCTGCTTAATCGGTTCAATCGTTGAGTAAGGAATCACCACCATGATGGTGCCGGATGCACTCTCGAACTCGACTTCGAAAGTCGTGGTGATAATGACGTCTGAAGGAGGAACAACACCAACGAACTGAGGGTTAATCTCGGTACGTGAGTATTGCGCGTCGATGCGGTGAACCGGTGCCCACGCCTCTTCGAGATCGTTGATCGCCATGTCCATCACTCGGCGCATGAACGACAGCTCAATTGAGGTAAATTCTTTACCTTCGATCTTTGTGAATGGGCGATCGGTTCCACCGAAGTATGAATCGATGATGGCGTAAGCCAGTTTAGATTCAAAAACGATCAAAGCTGGGCCACGCAATTCATTGAAACGCATGATGCACATACAGCTTGGAATCGGGAGCGTGTTCACGAATTCACCGAACTTCAAAAGATCGGTTGAAATCATGGAGATGGTTGAAATCTTACGGAGTGAGTTCGACAGCGATACGCGGAACTGGCGAATGAAGCGCTCGTAGATGATCTCAAGGATAGGCATGCGACCGCGGATAACCCGGTCTTGGTTCGTTAGATCGTAAGGCTGAATGTTCTCTTGGGTTTCTTCTTCGACGGCAAATGCGCCATCGCCACCAGAGCTCTCGGACTCCCCGTCTTCGTTGACGGCACTTAACAAGGCGTCTACTTCGTCTTGGCTAAGAACTTGGGCCATGGGATCCCCTCCTGGGATTGCACTTCGCTGCTGCTAACCTCACTGCACATCCTGTGCCGTGAATGAAACTCTAATTAATCTGGAAACCGATGTAGTACACGTCCTCAACTTTGCCATCAACCAAGAATGCGTTGATCGCGGCCTTGAGTTCTTCTTTCAAAAACTGCTTACCTTCTTTTTTGAGAAGGTCTTCAGGTCTTTTCGTATTGAGGATGCTGATAATGGTGTCGCGAATTTGCGGCTTACGCGCTTCAAATTCTGCGGCTTTCGCATCGTCGCTCATTTTCAAAACAGCTTCCATACGAGCGTAACGACGAGGGCCATCACCTTGTGCAAGATTCACTGTGAACATCTCGAGCGGAAGAAGATTTTCTTTCTTCACCACTTCGCCCGTCTTCTGCTCACCGGCCGCTTCTGCGTCTGTCGGTGGCGCATCTTTTTCTTTCAACAGCATCGTGAGATCAGGACGCTGTGATTCCAACTGCATGAAACGATATTGGAAGAACGCAATCGTTCCCATCGACAACATATTGAGGACGAGAAGAAGCGCAACGAGCGGATTCTTTTGTGATGATGGAGATGCTTCGGTAGTTTCGGCCATGGAGATTGTGCCCTTCCTGGGGATCATACGGAACCTGTCCTAGGTTCCTCATGTCAAAAGTATACCGCTCTGTGGGAATCGGGGCAAGAATGGCAGGGGTTGATCGGAAAACTTTGCCGATTTAGGCCGAAAAAACTTCAAAGAGCGTCAACCGGCCGACAGGTGCAAGGTTTTAAGAGACCGAGCGTTCCTCTCCAACCATAGAAACCCAACCCTTCCCTGGACGAAATTTTGGGAAAGTGCGGCCGCTGATCATCATCTCTTCCCCGGTTACAGGGTTGAAACCACGACGTTCGCGGTGATGGACTAGTGTGAATGTTCCAAAGTCTTT
>JBEIPE010000058.1:0-11776 GCA_040377215.1 Halobacteriovoraceae bacterium | reverse complement strand
ACGCATCATTTACAGGCCCCGAAAGCATCATCAAGTTTTTTATTAATCACTTCATCAGAAAGACCCGCTCTCCGTTGCTTCTTGATGAATTCAGCAAGTAAGGCCACAGCATCAGAATCACTTTTTGCTAACGACTGGACATGCGCGAAACGGGCCTGGTACTTCGAGTAGATCGCTGCGGCTTCCGCTGAAGTCTCCGTTCCACTCTCTAGAACCATCAGCGCTCTGGCCGTGGCCGGACGGCGTGATGCTTCAACGGCATTCATAATGCTTTTGTAATCCACGTGCACGGTCATACTGATGACTTGCTCAGGATTCACTTTCGGCACAGACACCACTCGCAAAGCTGAAAGAGCGTCTTCGGGGCGGGCCTTACCTGCGAGGCCTGAACGAATGAGCAGTTCTGACTGGCGGTTGGTAAATCCACCATTATTTAAGATGCGGTATTTATCTTTGATCTCAGCAAAACGATAGTTAAAGACTGCACCGTCGCCAGCGTTGTGCGCCTGCTGAACGGTTACTTTCAACTGAGCAATCACCGCCGGTGGAGTCACCGCTGGATCCACTTTGGCGACTTCCATCGCTTTCGCAGCTCGGGCCTCATCAGACAAGGTGGCGTTAGCAATGACTTCGGTACGAGAGAAAGTTGGCGTTCCTGCCAGTGCATCTGCACGCGCACTTGAACTTAAGTGCGCCTCGAACTCTGACATGAGACGGTTTTTGTGAGCGTCATTACTCATGCGCCCAATGGCTTCCATGAGATCATTTTCGGCTTTGCGAATGTCCTCCGCCTTGGCTTGGCGTGAGAATTTTCCGTAATTCAAATCAGGATAAAGATCGTCGACCAAATTCTTCAGCGGGATAGACGGCTTGCCATCGAGGTAATTATCAACCACTCGGCCACGTTGAGTGCGCACGGTTTGAATATACTGATCTTCCGCTCTCGTAACGAACTCTGAGCCCGGACGTTTCGCGATCTTAGTCAGCTGCATATCTAGGTAAGCGTCGTCCATGAGACCAATGGCTTTACTTGCTTCCACCGCGAGGGCGGGACGAACGCCACCAAAGAGACGGGCGCTACCGGCCTTCTGGAAGATTCTTTCAAACATTCTTTCGCCAATTTCAAAAGACTTCACGGTCATGGCGTTCTCGAATGGGAACAGGACGACTTTACCAGCAAACTTGGCAGCTTTAGTCCCGAAAGTGATCATCGGGCCAGCAGGCGTCATCATGACAAATGTCTTCGATGTACGGGCCACCGACTTCATCGACGTGATGGTCTTTTTCATCGCTCTGACTGAAGGCTTGAGCATGTAACGGCCAATAGAGCTCACCGCAGTTTTAATCGCACTCAAAGCAGTGCGACCAAAGCGCGAGCCCACGGTCATGCGTTGTAGTTTTTTTGTCACCGTAGTCATCGGGCCAATGAGACGAGTAAGACGGCTGGAGTTTTTAATCGCCCGCTGAGAAGCGGCTGAGACTTTGACCAATTTTGATAGCTTACTCGCTGCACTCACACCGTATTTAGCTGCGGTTACAAGACCACCGGTCAAGAACGCCGGGATGACTTCTGAAATGATGACCCCCGAGATAGCGCACATGCCATTGATCACAGTTTTGCAGTTCGTGCAGGCAATCCCTTGCGACGGACGCTTACATTCACTGAAGCGTGGTGTCCCTGCCCACTCTTGGCAGAAGATATCGTTCGAGAGCCAATGAGTGATCGCTCCGACCATCCCCGACCAGAGTTTTCCCATGGTACCGAAGAAGTCATTTTTAAGTTGCTGAAAGATACCGTCGTTCTTAGACGCTTTGGCGGCAGCAAGCTGGGACGTCGATGATTTGTTCTCAGCGCCAGTCACCCAGCCCCAGAATTTTTTAGCCGCTGTCTTCACTCCATTCAAAACGGCGCGACCGGCAGCTTTCAAAAGATCCCACGCCCCACCAAACAAACCAAAGACAGATTTTACGAAGGCTGTCCCCATTTGCACGAGACAGTTGTCACCCTTAGCGCTGCAGTTTCCGCTCCGCTTGTTGGCCGGAATAATTTTATTCGCAACAGTTGCACCTAAGAAAGGAACAGCTGAACTCATAAGGGCACAGACAGAATCACCAGCGCAACGTGAAGCCACCTGACGCTGTTTGGCCTGAGAACAAGCGGCACTGGCCGCCACCTTAGCAATGTCACGCTGATTGGCCAGATCGATTCCGATATTGGTTTCCTCAGCTTTACACATCTGTTCTTGGTCTTCGATGAGTTCATTCGAGTAGTGCGCCTGAACTTTCTGAAGTTTGGCGTGGATCTCTTCGATCTCTTTGATTTGCACTAGGCAATCCGGCTTCATCGGATTTTCTTCAAACCACGCCTCTTCGTTTTGTGTCCCGGTAGGTGGAATACACTTGTCCTTGCGGGCCTGGATCATTTTGGCGTCGGCCAAATCCATCAGTCCTTCAACACATTTGCCGTTTTTACATTCTCGCTCGACGTTGAAAGACCCCGTCGGAGCCGCAGCGGCCTGCGCTGTTGATGGAATCACCAAGGATGGTAACAAAAGAGCGAAGCATAAGAAGAGCGACATGAAATTCTTCATGGAGCACCACAGTCGAGTTCATTGACTAAGACCTGAAACTCTTTTTCATGGGCGACGTTTTCTTTACTGCGCAAAGACTTCGCATAAATAAGACGGCCTGTGCAGTTGATGTAGTAACTTTTTTCGAAGTAATGATCTTCTTCGTGCTGAAACTCAAAACCCACTTCATGAACATCGTGCCCGTGGGAGTTGCGCCAGCTTTTGTAGGGAGAGAAGCCCAACGGCTTCGCAAGCACAGACTCCGCCCATTCGTTTTTGAGTTTTTTGTAGGCCGCGAAGTCATGGCCCATGTTTGCGAGATCGATGATGACGTCGGCGCCCGTAGCCGTGAAACTAATATTAGAGCGCTGGCCATTCACTTGCGGAGAGAAATAAATGAACGGCATGCCGAACATTTCTTTTCCTAACTCCCATCCCTTTTGCTGAGGGACAAAGATCTTGCCTGAGTTATCAGCGAGCTTAAGCATTTGGGCCCACGCAGAACTGCTCAAGACCAGCGTGAGGGTCAATATCAACATTTTCATGGAATACTTGTCGGAATTAGACGGCGAAACTTGAGCGGCTAACTAGGGATTTTTATGTCCCTGCATACTCTTTATTCGCACCCTTAGGCTCAAATTTGGGGGCCCGATCACCCAAAGCACGGGCCTCGGCCAGCAGCTTCATGAGGTCCAAATCTAGCAGATGGAAGAGATCGTCGAAGGAGTTAATCACAAAATAGATCGGCTGGATGATATCGATACGAAAGGGCGTACGAAGAACCTCAACCGGATCAAAAGGTTTACGTTCCGGGATATTGGATTCAAGTGCGTACGTGGTCTCGCCAAAAGAAGAAAGAATTCCACCGCCGTAAGCGCGTAGGCCCTCGGGTTTTTTCATCAAACCGAACTCGATAGTGAACCAGAATAAACGAAAGAGCTGAAAGCGGTCTTTGGGTTTGGCTTCCAACGCGACCTTACCAAAAGCGTGCATGAACTCAGCGTAAGGCTTGTTCGTCAGCAACGGACAGTGGCCAAAGAACTCGTGAAAGATGTCGGGTTCTTCGATGTAATCAAGTTCCTCTGGCAGACGAATAAAGCTCGCTGCGGGAAATCTTTTCTTCGAGAGCAGAGTGAAAAACTCACTGGCCGGAATCAATGCTGGAACCTGCTGCACTCCCCAACCATGATAAGCATCGAGTTGCGAAGTCACATAGGTATGCTGAGGCACACGGTCTTGATTGAACTTAACCGCATCGAGTCCTTCAATAAATTCTTTGCAAGCGCGCCCTTCAATATGTGCACGTTGACGAGCGTACAAGCGGGCCCAAGTGGCATCATCAGTTGGGCCATAGTCGATGTGACCATGCTGATCTGGATCTTTCGATACGTAGACGTGCTTTTTCTGCATCACTTCTTTTCGGCGGCCAACAGCAGGCGCTTAAGCACTAAGCCACCGGCAAATCCTCCCAGATTTCCTGTGCCAACCACTCGGTGGCAAGGGATAAACAAAGGCAAGGGATTGGCGCCACAGGCCTGGGCGACAGCACGGACGCCCTTAGGATTACCGACTGATTCTGCGATTTCTAGGTAGGTGCGTGTCTCTCCCCAAGGGATAGCGGCAATGGCCGCCCAAACTTGTTGCTGGAAAGGAGTTCCTGACAGCTCAAGCATCGAAACATCAGGGCCTTTCTTCAGGGCCGCCTCTAAGCGCTTCTGCCACAGCGATGTCTTAGTCTTCCCAACTTTAAGTGTTCCGGGCCAGCTGACTTTGGGCTTTGTTTTGGTGCGAGTGAAATCTAAACGCCAAGGCTGCTCACCTTTCAACCACAACAGCATTTTCTTTTTCTGCCACACCAGCGGAATCGATGTGAAGGTTTGATTTTGTTCTTCTTCCAGCGCCCGCCAACAGTACCACGCGATCTCAGAGCGCTTCCCTTTCCAGAAATCTCCTAACGGCTGCAGCTCTTTTGCCGTTTTAAATTTCAACTCAGGAAATAAAAGTCGAAAGCCTTTTTGCACTCCGAGATCATCCACTGGCCACACATCGGGACGACGATAACGAAACATCAAAATCATTTCTACGGTCCACTTACCGATGCCACGCACTTGAACTAAACGGTCAATCAATTCTTCGTTGCTCAAACCCATCGCCACAACATCATCCGGCACAACACCGCTCAAAGTTTTTTCTGCTAAATCACGCACAGCTTTAGCCTTGGCTTCAGAAAGTCCTACACCGCGCAAAGCTTCATGGGGTAAATCAAGTGTGTGAAGTGCAGTCGGTTTCTCAGAGGGAAACAATGCTTTGAAACGTGAGAAAATGGTGGCCGCGGCTTTAAGCGAAAGCTGCTGAGAACAGATGGCACTGGCCAGGGCCTCAAAGAGGCTGCGCTCAAGACGCATTTCCTGACTAAAGGGCTCGGCACTTTTCTGCAATTTCTTGAGACGTACAAGTGTCGGTTTTTGCTTCATGGGTATATCCTCTTTACGCATTCTTAACCGTCTTTGCACGTACGTCGAGTTCAGGTTTCTTTAAGCTGTGTGTGGAAGTGTAATTTATGGATCAAACAGTGTTTTTAGGGGTTCCTTTCCATGCTGGCCAAGGCCATCTGGGCACTGCTTTGGCACCTGATGCCTTTCGCGAGACCCTTCCAGCCGAATGGCAAGATCTCGGTGATGTTCCGGCGCCTGCTTTTCATGGCCGCGAAGCTGCCATCCATCACGCCCAAGCGCTCTCTAAAAAAATCAGCTCACTGGATCTGCGAAAAAAATTCTTATGTCTTGTCGGTGGTGATCACGGACAAGGGCTCGGCTCTGTTCACGGCATGCTTCATCATCATCCGGATCTTATTGTGGTGTGGATTGATGCCCACGCCGACGCCAACATTCCTTCCGCCTCACCTACGGGCAACATGCATGGCATGCCACTGGCGTGGTTGTTAGGCGCTAAAGAAGGCGCCCCGTGGTGGCTGCAAAGAACACTCTCACCACAACGACTGCTCTATATTGGCACACGTTCCATCGATCCTTATGAGCGCATGCTCATTGAAGAATTGGACATCGCTATGATCACGCCGGAGGAAGCGCGCAGTCCGCAGTTTGAAAGCATTCTTCGTCGCGAACTTCGTCGCATGGATCCCAAAGGAAAATCACCCGTTCATATCAGCTTTGATGTGGATGCTTTGGACTCTGGACTTATTAACAGCACCGGCACGCGAGTCGAAAATGGCATGAGCTTCCAGGAAGTAGAACAGGCCTTTGAGATCATCGCCCAAGAACAACGCGTGGTGAGTGCCGAAGTCGTCGAGATCAATCCTGAGTTGGGACCTGCCGAAGAAACCCACAAGCTCTGCCTCTGGGCACGGGACCTCGTCCTCTCAGTGATCCCTCAGCGCTCAACCTCCATCTTTCCCTCTCTCAGAAACGCTTTTAGCGAGGAATGGCGCCGCTCTTTGTAAGTTTTACCTCACTCCCCCTGCCCCTCCTGGTTTGCCTCTACACTTTTCCTATAACCCAGGAGTTCCCATGTTGCGCAAGTTCGTTGCCTTGACCCTTCTCGTGTCGTCTCTCTCTGCCTTCGCGCAGGATGAGGAACAGGCCAAGATCGCTAAAGAGAACTTCTGTAACAAGCGCGCAGAGGTCGGCAGTATCCAAGAGATTCTTCTTAACCCTAAAGCGACACTCAGTTTTAGCAACCAAGGTGGGCTCTTCGGCGGTGGAGTGTGCTGGTGGCATAGTCGCTTTACCCGCAACGCTGCTTATGTTGTGCGCTTCCGTCCTGATCTCGCTGCTCCGACAGAAGCTGAAGCCAAAAAAATCATTAAATCGATTCGCAGTGCCAAGAAGATCATTGAAGTCCCCGGCTTCGCCAATCTTTATGACTTCTCACGTTCATATGACGATCTCATTTTGCGAGAGCTTGAAGCTTGGCAACGCAAAGACGGCTTCATCAATCAACAATGGGTCGCGGGCCTTTCCGGCAGCTCAAACATCAAACCGGAAGCTCTTGAAAAACGCATGGATGAGCTCTTCACGCGTATTCAGGCCGGCGAAGTGGTTTATCAGAAATTACAAATGCCAGGAGTTGTCGCTCACGCTTGGCTCGTCTTGGGTATGACTCAAACTTCAGACGGCTATCAGATGTTGGTGCTCGACTCAAACACCTACTCACCCGATACCTACACATACCGTCGCGGAATGACGTCATTCAACTATCACGGCTTCTCGCACTTCGTGCCTTACACCGGTAAAACCAAAGAAGAAACGAAGCTTAAGCGCATCGTGGCCAAAGACTGCGATTTCGTGGAACCAGAAGTCGATACCGACGAAGACTCAGAGGAAGAGCAGCCGGAACTAGAATAGCCCTTCCATCGATAGATATCTTTCGCCGGTGTCGTAGCAGAACGTAAGTACGCGTGCACCGGCCTTCAACTCCGGAAGCTTCTTCGCCACCGCTGCGAGTGAAGCCCCCGAAGAAATCCCGACAAACAATCCTTCCTCTTGCGCTGATCGCTTCGCCATGGCGAAGGCTTCGTCTTTCGTGATGGTGATAATTCCATCCAAGAGTGATTGATCCACGATGGAAGGAATGAAGCCGGCGCCAATGCCTTGCAAGGGGTGTGGACCCGGAGCGCCGCCTGAAAGTACCGCTGAGTCGGCCGGTTCTACTGCAAAGACTTTCATCTGAGGAAATTTTTGTTTTAAGACTTTTGCCACACCGGTGATGTGGCCGCCTGTACCAATCCCTGTGATCAACGCATCAATGCCTTCTGGGAAATCTTTGAGAATTTCTTGAGCAGTTGTCTTCTCATGGATGGCGACGTTCGCTTTGTTATCAAACTGCATGGGCATCCATGAATTGGGTGTTTGGTCTTTCAGTTCTTGCGCGCGGGCGATGGCGCCCTTCATGCCCTTCTCACGTGGCGTGAGATCGAAAGTCGCTCCGTAAGCGGCCATGACTTTTCTGCGCTCAACAGTCATGGATTCGGGCATCACCAAAAGAAGCTTATAACCCTTCACCGCACTTACCATCGCGAGACCGATCCCAGTGTTCCCTGATGTTGGCTCGATGATGGTCATGCCTTTTTTCAGCGCCCCACTTTTCTCCGCGTCTTCAATCATCGCCAGGGCGATGCGATCTTTAATACTTGCCCCAGGATTGGCACGCTCGAGCTTGATCCAAACTTCACTCGCTCCAAAGAGACGGTTCAGTTTGAGATGGGGAGTGTTGCCGATGGTGTCGAGAATTGTGTTAGCTTTCAATGAGGCCTCCTTGGCATGAGGGAAATCTTAGCTTAAGTCCTGGAAAATCGACCTAACATCCTCCAACAGAAGGCCTGAAAAATCTTCACCCCAGGCAGCCAGAGTGTTTTTACGGTTGTTATAACGCGGTCAAATAACCCAAGGAGCCCCTATGAAGTCGTTGATTCTAGTGCTAACAGCGCTGTTCTCTCTGAACGTTTTTGCTGAACCAGTCTGTGATTTTCCCTATGACCTCTCAGAAGAAGAAGGTGTGCGTGATCTAAGAACTGTGGTTGTCACAGAAAACACGCGCCTCACTTCATTGCAGAAGTCGCAGATCATCAAGACGGCGACACACTACACAGATCGCGCCGTTCGTAACATGACGATTAAAATGGCGATCAAGAGTTTGATGAGCAACTCTGAAGGTGGGGACTTGTACTACCGTGTCTTCAAGTTCAAAAATACAGTGTACACGATGGTTGAGCACTACCCAGGCGGCAACCCGTACGGCCTCGTGTTCAAAGGTACTGAGATCGTTGCTGAGCGCACCGATGGTGACTTGAACTGCACAGGTTTCTAGACTAGAGCTTCTGGCCGGCGAGGAACACTTCGCCGGCTTCTTTATCTCCGACCGTCCCCAACACCCACGCTTTTTCTCCACGCGCTTTCAACCACTCCATCGCTATCGATGGCTTATCAGTCGCAAAAGCAAAACCAACACCCATGTTGAAAGTACGAGCAAGCTCAGATTCATTGAGTCCTGAAAGCTGACAGAGTGTTGTCATCACCTGAGGAATGTCTTTTGGAAGTTCATTGAGGTGATAACTGTGCGCAAGATTCATGCGAGGGATATTCAACATCCCTGAACCGGTGATGTTGGCCATACCCGTGAGAGCTGTCCCCATGTGCTCACGAAGTGAGTGAATCAGATCAACGTAAATTTTTGTCGGTGTCAGGGCCTGGCGTGTGAGCTCTTCTCTCTTTGCTATGTCTTCCACTTTCGCCAACAACTGACGAACCAAGGAATATCCGTTGCTATGAAATCCACTGGAAGCAAGACCAATAATGGTCTGGCCCGGTTTGACGGTTGAGCCGTCGACTAAGTCTGTCTGGAAAACTTCACCGACGGAAAATCCAGCGAGATCGTAATCACCAGCGGCATACATGCCGGGCATCTCGGCGGTTTCTCCGCCAATCAGAGCGAGGCGCCCTTGTTTACAACCGTCGACGATGCCTTTGAGAACAGCTTCTCCAACGGTGATATCAAGTTTGCCGGTGGCGAAGTAATCCAAGAAAAACATAGGACGCGCACCCGTGCAGATTAAATCATTCACACACATGGCGACGAGATCAATACCGATGGTGTCGTGTGTATGAGTTTCAATGGCGAGTTTAATTTTAGTGCCTACACCATCTGTGCTCGAAGCCAAGAGACGCTTCTCATCCATGCGATAAAGCGCCGCAAAGCCACCGACACCTGAGACCACGCGGTCATCGTGAGTGGTACCCACCATGCGCTTGATGCGATCGACGAATTTATCTGCCAACTCAATATCGACGCCAGATTTTTTGTAATCCATACCGTACCTCTTAGTGACGAAAGTGTCTTTCACCTGTGCACACCATGGCGACGTTGTATTTGTCGGCCATGGCAAAGACTTCAGAATCCTTGATGCTACCGCCAGGCTGAACAATCTTGCGAATGCCTGCCTTGGCCGCGATTTCTACTGTGTCGCCGAATGGGAAAAAAGCATCCGAGATCAACATGACATCAGCAGGATTGATGTCTTTTTCTACCAGACGAGGAAGTGCGAGGCGCATGAGTGAATCAAGGCGATTGGGTTGACCCATGCCCGCTCCCGCCAGTTCAGTCACTAAACCGTCTTGGCGCACTAAGGCAATCGCGTTGCTCTTTAAATGTTTAGCTGCGAGAACACCAAAGAGAGCGAGAGGCTTTTCATGATCCGGCAGGATGTTTTTAGTCACATTCTTAAGCTCAACATTGAGCTGCTCGTCTTCTTGTTGCATTAAAACGCCGCCGTTAAAACTTCTCAGGGTCATTTCATTTTTCTGGGCAGGTAAAACGGCCAACTCCATCACACGCACATTCTTCTTGGTGCTCATGATCTCACGGGCCTCTGGAGTAAACCCGGGTGCCATGAGGATTTCAATGAACTTGTCCTGGAAGAACATGGCAGTCTTGGCATCAACTGTTTGAGTAAGAGCGATAATGCCGCCGAAGGCACTGACGGAATCACCTAACCAGGCGCGCACGAGAGCGGTGAAAACATCCGGAGCATGAACCAGGCCACAAGGATTGCCGTGTTTCACCACGACAGCTGCACAGCCGTTTTGCATGAGATTATGAACGTCACTGGCCGCTTTCCAGGCCGCATCTGCGTCGAGCATATTGTTGAATGAAAGCTCTTTGCCTTGCAAAATCTTAGCGTCTTTAAGAGTGGTGCCTTGAGCGTTCTCCCACTTATAGACAGAGGCCGCTTGATGAGGATTCTCGCCGTAGCGAAGAGCTTCATTTTGCGTGAGCTTGATGAACTTCGTCGATGTGGTGTCCCCCATGCTTTCCGCGATCGCCACATCGTATTCAGCAATGCGCGTGAAGGCCTTGGCACTCATGGCCCGACGGAACTTCAAAGGCGTCTGGCCTTGGAATTCGACTAATGTGTCGAGGAACTCGTTATACTGTTTTGGATCCGTGAGGACTGTCACAGCCGCAAAATTCTTCGCAGCCGAACGAATCATCAGCGGTCCACCGATGTCGATATTTTCAACGAGCACATCTTCTGTGGCGTTTTGTGCCGCGACTTTTTCGAATGGATAGAGGTTACAAACCACCAGATCAATTGGCTTAATGTTGAGTTGCGCAGCTTCCAATTCATCTGACGGATTTCCACGACGGAACAACAGGCCCGAAGCACAGGCAAACGAGATGGTCTTCATGCGACCTTGGAATGCTTCAGGGTGACCGGTGAATTCAGAGATCTCTTGGTAGGGAATTCCCCAATCATGCAACATCTTTCCGGTGCCGCCCGTTGAAATGATTTGCACTTCACGGCGCTGCAGTTCACGAGCAAGAGGTTCAAGGCCAGTTTTATCAGTGACACTCAAAAGAGCAGTTTTAATCGTCCAAAGATCAAGCATGAGTTACCTCGCCAGAATATTGAAGAGCGTTTTGAAAAAGTTGAGCATTGAATTGAATCGATTCATTCATGGAAACATCCGGCATCAGCCAGGTTTCCAGAGCGGCCTCAGGATGCGGCATGAGTCCTAAAACCTGCCCGCTGGCATCGGTGATGCCTGCGATCTGTCCCATACTGCCATTGACGTTTTCTGAATAGGTGAACACCACTTGGCCCTGGTCTTGTAACATTTCCGGAGTGGTCGACTCACTCCAGATGCGACCTTCCCCATGGCGCATGGGCAGCTGCATTTTTTTGCCTTCCATTCCACGAGTCCAAACACATTTGGAATTTTGTACGTTCATAGTCACCCAGCGGTCTTGAAAACCGGCCGGTGAATTATGCACCAGAGCGATCGTACGCTCAGACTCAAACACACCCATTTTCATGAGCGTTTGAAAACCGTTGCAAATGCCAATGGCGAGACCTTTGCGCCTTAAGAACATCGGCCAGACATCTTTCAAAGCATCTTTCAGTGCCATCCCTAAGATATGCCCTGATTGAATCTCATCGCCGTAACTAAACCCACCTGGCAGCGCTAAAATATCCGATTCAAGTAAACGCGCAGGACGCGAAAGAAGCTCACGCACATTGAGAATATCCACATGGGCACCGAAGCGCTGAAAAGCCGCCGCGGTCTCCCGCTCGCAATTCAGTCCTTCACCCTTGAGAACGAGAACTCGTTTCATGTGGCCTCCTGATACGCGGTTTTGAGTTCAGCCGCTTTCAATTTCAGATTGTACTGAGATAAGACCAGCCCGTT
>JBEIPE010000196.1:0-5797 GCA_040377215.1 Halobacteriovoraceae bacterium | reverse complement strand
TGCGTGCGTCTTCCGCAATCGCTACCTTTTCCTGCGGCTTCACCCCTGCAATATAGTGAGTGGTGTAATGACCTGCTTTGAAGCTCTCTTCATCGAGAATCACTTTCAGCAACGGAATATTGGTCTTCAATCCATCCAGCAACAATCCATCAAGAGCGGCGCGAACTTTACGAACGGCCACAGCACGATCAAATCCACGGGCCACCAACTTTCCGACCATCGGATCAAAGTCCGGCGTGATAGTGAATTTTGGATAGAGGCAGTGATCGAATCGAATCCCTTGCGGGAAAGTCGTCTCAAATCCTGCGATCTTGCCTGGAGCAGGCAACATCGTGATGGGATCTTCCGCACAAATCCGGCACTCAATGGCATGGCCATGAAGTTTAATATCATCCTGTGACTTAAAATCGAGAGGCTGGCCAAACGCCGACTTCACCATGTTGGCGAGCAAATCGATACCCGTGATTTCTTCTGTGATCGGATGCTCTACTTGGATACGTGTATTCATCTCGAGGAAATAAAATTTGCGGTCATCCCCCATGATGAATTCAACAGTCCCGGCAGAATCGTAGCCCACCGCTTTCGCAAGCTTCACCGCGGTCTCACAAATCTCCGTACGAAGCTTTGTGTCTGTTCCAATAAATGGCGACGGTGCTTCTTCGATGATCTTTTGATGACGACGTTGAATCGAGCACTCACGCTCGAACAAGTGGTAAACGTTGCCTTTCTTATCAGCGAGAATCTGCACTTCAATGTGGTGCGGATCTTTCACATATTTTTCTACGAGCAAGCCCGCATTACCAAAACTCGAAAGAGCTTCGCGCTGAACTGCTTCGAAATTTGTTTTTACATCGGCGTCTGAGTAACAAGGACGCATGCCCTTACCACCGCCGCCCGCGACTGCTTTAAGCAGCACCGGGTAACCGATGCTCTGGCAAAGTTTCATGGCCTCTTCCACTGTCGGCACTTCGCCTACAGAACCAGGAACAACGGGCACGCCAGCTTTTTGCGCCCATTGTTTTGAAATGGCCTTATCGCCCATGGCCGCAATGGCCTCAGGATTCGGCCCGATGAAAATCACACCCGCAGCTTTGAGCGTTTTTGCAAACTCTCCGTTCTCTGACAAAAAGCCATAGCCCGGATGAACCGCATCGATCTTATTGGCCTTGATAATTTCCATAATCTTCGGCACGTTCAAATACGTGTCGCGATTAGTATTGCCCGGGAGATGAACCCACTCCTGGCAGTATTCCAAATGCGCGGCTTCGGGTTCATTGTCAGTCCAAAGACCCACACTCACCAAACCGAGTTCATTCAATGCTTTCGCAATTCGAATAGCAATCTCACCGCGATTCGTGATCAGTACGCGTTTACCTAACATAGTCACCTCTAGAGTGGAATGTTGCCGTGTTTACGATCAGGCTTGCGCGCTTTCTTGTGCTCCAATGCTTTCAAGCACTGGTAGATACGCGCACGTGTCTGCTCCGGGAAAACCACTTCATCCAAGTAACCAAGCTCAGCAGCGCGGTACGGATTCGCGAATTCATTTTCGTAGTTTTCAACCAATTCTTTTTTCTTCTTATCGAACTCAGCACCTTTAAGGCCGGCGAGTTCGTTACGGAAAATAATATTCACCGCCCCCTCAGCTCCCATCACCGCAATTTCTGCTGTTGGGTAAGCGAGGTTGATGTCGGAACGAATGTGTTTCGAAGCCATCACGTCGTACGCACCACCGTAAGCTTTGCGTGTGATTACAGTGATCAATGGAACAGTGGCTTCGCAGTACGCGTACAGCAGCTTAGCGCCATGACGGATGATGCCGCCGTACTCTTGCACAGTTCCTGGCAAGAAGCCCGGTACGTCTACAAAAGTCACGACGGGAATGTTGAAAGCATCACAGAAACGCACAAAGCGGCCTGCTTTGACTGAGCTATCGATATCAAGCACACCCGCCAAGATAGCCGGTTGGTTGGCCACGATGCCGATCTTCATGCCACCGACAGATGCAAACCCGCACAAAATGTTTTTGGCGTAGTCGCGGTGAACTTCGAGGAAATTGCCGTCATCGACGACTTCCACGATGAGCTCTTTCATGTCGTAAGGCTTGCGTGAATTATCCGGAACAAAGTCTTTCAACTTAACGTTGGAGCGGTTTGGAGCGTCCGCAGTCATAACTGGAGTCGGCTTATCAGCGCTTGAAGCGGGCAAGTAGCTCAACAGTTCGCGTACGCGCTCGAAGCAATCGTCTTCATCGGTACATTTAAAGTGGGCCACGCCCGACTTCTCGTTATGTGTACCCGCTCCACCCAAAGCTTCTTTCGTCACTTCTTCGTGAGTCACAGTCTTGATGACGTCTGGGCCAGTCACGAACATGTAGGAGGTTTTCTCAACCATGAAAATGAAATCGGTCAGTGCTGGTGAGTAGACCGCACCGCCGGCACATGGACCGAGGATCAATGAGATTTGCGGAATCACGCCTGAGCACTGAGCGTTACGCCAGAAAATTTCAGCGTAACCGGCCAGAGATTCCACGCCTTCCTGAATACGCGCGCCACCTGAATCATTCAAACCGATAATCGGGATACGATGCTCGAGAGCGAAGTCCATGACCTTGCAGATTTTTTTTGCATAAGCGGCACCGAGTGCACCACCCCAGCAAGTGAAGTCTTGGCTGAACACGGCCACTTGTTGGCCGTTAATGGTGCCGATACCTGTGACCACGCCATCACCGAGGTACTGAGTTTTCTCAATGCCAAAAGCACGGCTTTTGTGGACGACGAATTTGTCGAACTCCATGAAGCTTTGTGGATCGAGGAGTTTTTCCAAACGCTCGCGAGCGCTGTACTTGCCTTGTTCGTGCTGCTTGTTAATGCGCTCGACACCGCCACCGACTTCGGCCTGGGCATTGAGTTGAGTGAGCTGGTCGCGCCGCTCTTGATTGGTCAGCATCCGGTCCTCCTGGAAATAGTCCAAGAGTTATACCCTACTCACCAAAAAAAAGGAGGCGTTTTCACGCCTCCTTCCGTCTTAAAACTGTTTTTTGACTCTACTCGCCAACGGCGCGTTTCAGGAGGCGCTTATCAAGACCGTATTTCTCGACCTTCATAATCAAACCAGCACGGCTAATGCCCAATTCTTTCGCGAGACGCGACTTGTTGAAACCGCAGCGCTTCAGGCCTTCGCGGATCATATGAATTTCCAGTTCTTCCAAGGCGTCTTTCAAGCTACCGCTTGTATTTACACCTTTGAGACCGTGACCATGTTCACGCGCTTGGCCGCTTTCGCCGTGCTCAAGCATACGTGAGTTCAAAATATCTGGCGTGATCATCTTATCATCGCCCGAAAGAACCACGAGTCGCTCGATTTCGTTTTCCAATTCGCGGACGTTACCCGGCCATGGGTAATCGAGCATTTTTTCCATAGTTTTCTTCGCAAACTGTTTCAAAGGAACGCCCGACTCGGCACAACGTTTCTCGAGGAAGAAATCCATCAAGATAGGAATATCCTCAACGCGCTCACGCAAGGCCGGCAGCTGAACGTTGATGACGTTAATGCGGTAGTAAAGATCTTCGCGGAACTCACCTTTCGCAATCATCTCTTTCAAGTTTTTGTTGGTCGCCGCCACAACGCGAACGTTCACTTTCTTCGGTGTCGTTGCGCCGACTGGAAGGAACGTACCTTCTTGTAGAACTCGCAAGAGTTTCACTTGCATCGTGAGGGATGTATCCCCGATTTCATCAAGGAACAATGTCCCGCCGTTGGCCACTTCGAAGAAGCCTTTTTTATCTTTGATCGCACCGGTGAATGAACCCTTCACGTGACCAAATAATTCTGAATCGAGCAAGTTGTCGTTGAATGCTGAACAGTTCACCGCCATAAAGACAGCATCTTTACGAGGAGAATTGTAGTGAATCGCCTTCGCTACTAGTTCTTTACCTGTACCGTTTTCACCTTGGATAAGGATCGTCGCCTCAGAGCTATTGATCTTCTGCAAGAGGTGATAGATCTGCTGCATGCGCTTCGATTTACCAATGAGGTTGTGGTAACGATATTTGTTACCCACTTCATGGCTAAGCTCGTGGATGCGTGCCTCACGCTTAGAAATTTCTTCGTGGAATGTGCCGACTTCGTCTGAAACGATATCGAGCATCTCTTTCATGTAGCCGCGCTCGCGTGGGAAGAGTTTGCGCATTTTAGTGACAGAAGCTTTCGCTTCCACTTCACTCAGTCCGCACTCAACCATGTGCTTAACGACTTCAGCTAATTCTTTTTCAGTAACGTCGTTTTTGAGGAATGGATACGCGCACACAGCGCCTAACAATTCGCCATCGACGACAACTTTCGCCACCATGCCATGAACATGAGGGAAGAATGTTTTGTACTCGTATACGAGTTCACCTTCGTTGCGAATGCCTTCGAAGATTTTCTCAACGTCTTGCTCAAGCCACTCTTGACCGTAGTTATGGCCCATCTGCACTTTAAAGAAGTGCGAGAAGAAGTTGTAGTCCTTCGCCTTGAAGTCGTTTTGAATGCGGCCCTGTTCGTCCACATAGAAGAAGTCTAGATCGAACCATTGCCCGACGATTTGCTCCATCTTCTTGTTCACATGGAGTTCTTTAATGGTTTTCCAGTCGATGATCATAGGTGCTCCTTTGGGGGCCATCCAGGCCCGTGTCTAACTCGTCAAACTTATCGTCACTTCGTAGACGAACTTGACAGGCACCTATGTCGATTTGCGTATTTTATTGACGATTTTATGGGGAGAAGGGCTTCATCATGTCGAAAAATTGGGGTTTTCCCCATTCTTGCGGACCGACTAATTTTCTCAACATTGTCCCATGAGCGGCAAATAAGTAAGACTCAGGCAGCTTTGTGGTCCCAAAGGCCTGCCGGTGAATCTGGGTATTATCCAGCAACCAATGGATCTGCTTCCCTGTCGGTGGCTTGAGGTAATCTAGATACTTTTTAATTTTTGGAACTTCGTCGTTCACGGCCACTATCAAAAAGGTGGCGTTCCCCGGCTGCTTCTCGATAAAGCTCATGAGGTCAGGCAGCTCGGCTTCGCAGGGACCGCACCACGTGGCCCAAAAATGCACCACGATTGCTTTGGTGCCGCTTGTCTTCACATCGGTTAGGGAAAAGGGCTGACCTTCTAGCGTGGTAAATTCTGCGTTTGGGAGCTGCTGGAGCAAACTCTCACTCAGGGGTGCCTGCATCGTCTTATTCAGACTCTGGCGCGACCACCAGGTGTAGCCCAAAGCACTTCCGATCAAAGCCACCACAATAAGAATTCGATTTAACATGAGGACAAAATAAAAAACCTTCCCTGGTGTGTCCACGGGAAGGTTCTTATTTCGAAAAGAAATGTAGCTAAAACTATTCTACGAACGCGAGGTAAGCTGTCTTCGCACCGTCACCGAGGCGAGAGTCAGCAACTTTCAACACGCGAGTGTAGCCGCCTGGGCGCTGCTTGAACTTTGGAGAAACTGTTTCAAACAAAGCTTTCACTGCGCCTTTGTTGTTCAATTTCGCGTAAGCCAAACGACGGTTAGCCAAGGTGTCTTCTTTACCCAATGTCACCAATTTCTCGATGAATGGCTTAAGAGCTTTCGCCTTAGTTTCAGTTGTGTGGATTTTCCCATGGTCCAACATTTCAATCGCGAGGTTTTTCATCAAAGCCACGCGGTGTGAACGTTCGAGTCCGAGTTGATACTTGTGGTTACCGTGTCTCATAAACTTTCCCTTTATACAGTCGAGGCTTATTCAGCCTGAGAGCCTACTTGCTTCATGATGTTGT
>JBEIPE010000336.1:0-3010 GCA_040377215.1 Halobacteriovoraceae bacterium | reverse complement strand
TTCTCAAGGGGATCAATTCCGTTCCACTGGATGCTGCGGAAGCGGG
Organism: Halobacteriovoraceae bacterium; assembly: GCA_040377215.1. Lineage (GTDB taxonomy): Bacteria > Bdellovibrionota > Bacteriovoracia > Bacteriovoracales > Bacteriovoracaceae > UBA6144. The sequence continues at coordinate 2,964 of JBEIPE010000336.1, read as the reverse complement.
CCGGGTCGAACATCTCTTTGTCTTCGCTCACTGCGGGTTGTGAAACGATCTCGTTGATGACCGGGGCCTCTTCAGTTTCTGGGCCCGCATCGAAGCTCATGGTTTCGCCGAGGTGAAGTGAGCGCTTGAGTTGTTCAACGGTCTCAGTTTTTTCAACTGGGACGTGGATGATTTCACCCGAATCGAGGTAAGCGGTGACGTGGCCTGCGACAAATTCGTCAGGTGCAAAAACCTGCACCGCACGGGTTTGCGCCAAGGCCGGCAATGAAATAAGGAGAAGAGCGCTGACGAGTATCATTCGCATAGTGATCACCTTGAAGGATGTTTGACGCATCTCTACAGTGACCACCATGGAATGTAAAACGGGTGTTGCTTTCGCAAAGCAGCGCGTTAGGCGAGAGCGGCTTTAACCAAGTCGCTGGCACGCTTCCCATCAAAACGGCCCTTGATTTGCGGCTGCAGCTCTTTCATCAAAGCGCCCATATCTTTAGCACCCTTGGCCTTGATGTCGTTGATGAGGGCGACGACTTCGGCTTCCGTCATCGACGCTGGCAAGTAGCCTTTAAGCGCATTGATCTCAGCTTCTGTTTCTTGGCGCTGAGGTGAGCCTTCCGGGAACATCTCAAGCGAGTCCTGGAGTTTTTTAACGTGAGCGATGGCCACAGACATATCGTCTGTCGGCTTAGCAGCGGTATTGTTGTGAATGAAAGCGGCCTTCAGCATACGCAAAGCTGCGAGCTTTACGGCGTCTTTCGACTTCATGGCTTCTTTCATGTCGTTGGTGATTTGTTCTTGCAGAGTCATAGACTACCTTTTCATGTTCTCCATCTGGAGATCGATGTTTAATTCTTTGCTGGTTCTGAGCATGTGAAAAGCCGCTTGCAGCTCATCAATGTTTTTCGATTCGAGGCGGAACTTCTCATCCATGTACGCTGACTTCACTTTACTGCCGTTCTCTTTCAGAAGCTTGTTGATGATCTTGGCCTTCTCTTTATCAATCCCGCTGACCATCTTGATGGTCATCTTCTTCATCTTCATGCCGGTGGGTTCGATCGGTGATTCTTCCAGACCTTTGAGACCCAAGCCGCGTTTACCCATATTGGTCATGAGAATATCGCGCACGGCTTTGACTTTGGTTTCATCTTCCGCGCGGATCTCGATGATCTTGTCTTTCTCTTTGTACTCAGCTTTGGCCTCTGAACCTTTAAAATCAAAGCGCCCGAGAATCGTTTTCTCTGTGGTGAGCAAAGCGTTCTGCAACTCCATTGAATCCATGCGAGAAACCAGATCAAAACTTGGCATGACTTAAATCCTTACGTGTCCCGTCCCGCGTACGATGAAGCGAGTGGTGGTCATTTCTTTTGCTCCCATGGGCCCGTAGGCGTGGAGCTTCGAGGTGGAAATACCGAGCTCAGCGCCCAGTCCCAACTCACCGCCGTCATTAAAGCGGGTAGACGCGTTAATGGCGAGGCACGAGGCGTCGATTCCATTCAAAAACTGCTCAATGACCTGTGGATTTTTAGTCAAAACGGCCTCGGTGTGTTGAGTGCCGTGTTGTTGAATATGTTTGAGTGCCTCGTCGGCGCTGTCGACGATCTTAAGTGACATTTTATAGTCCAGCCATTCGGTATTGTAGTCGGCCTCTGTTGCGGCCAGCAGTCCTGCCACCAGTTTCTGCGAACGTGGGCACGCATGAATCTCAATCTTATCGTTGAGCAAGGCCTGCAAGGTGCTCTTCAAGGCCTCGACGGGAAAGTCCTTATGCACCAGCAGCGTTTCCATGGCGTTGCACGCACTCGGGCGCTGCACTTTGGCGTTCAAGACAATGCTCTCCACTTGATCCACATCTGCATCGCTATGAATGTAGAGATGGCAAAGACCGCGGTCATGGGCCACCACCGGCATGGTGGCGTTCTCCCGCACGTAACGAATAAGTTTTTCGCCTCCGCGTGGAACCATCAGATCGATGTACTCACGAAGTTTCAAAAGCTCTGTGACTTCGTCGCGGGTCTCGATAAGCGTGACACCGTTATCCGGCAAAATGCCTCGGAGACTTTTGGTGACGGCCTTCGCTAGCCAGGCATTGGAGAACTGCGCTTCTTTGCCACCTTTGAGAATAATCGCGTTGCCAGATTTAATCGCCAAGGCCGCGCCATCAATCACCACATTCGGACGTGACTCAAAAATCATGCCGATGACACCTAAAGGAATGCGCTGTTTTTGAATCACAAGACCATCGGGACGAGTCTGGGATTCCACGATCATTCCTACGACAGCGGGAGCGGCGGCGATCTCTTCACAGGCGCGCGCCATGGCCTCAATCTGCTTAACACCCAAAGCGAGGCGATCAATCAGGGCACTGCCAAGTTGGGCCGCTCGTGCCGCGGTCACATCTTTAAAATTCTCCGTCATCAACTCATCGGTACCCGCGCGCAAAGTGGCGGCGATGGCACGCAACGCTTTTTGGCGATCGAGTTCTGTGCAAGCGGGGAGTTTTCCTGCGGCGATTTTGGCAAGTTGGGCGAGTTCGCGGGTACTCATAAATTAATCCTTCGGCAAAAACAAATTATCCCGGTGAATCACCACGTGGGAGGGCACCACTTCAAAGAGCTCTTTAAGTTCCGCACTTTTTTTGCCCATCACCCGCAGGACATCTTTAGAGTCGTACTCGACAATCCCAAGTGCCACGGTCTTTTGCTGATACTTCACGGCGATGACATCACCGCGCTTGAAGCTGCCCAAAACTTTTTTGATCCCGATCGGTAAGAGCGAGGCTTTGCCGGCCTTGAGCGCCACCGAGGCCCCTTCATCGACCACAATAGCGCACGACGGGCGCACCACCGTGGCAATCCAGGACATGCGCTTTTTTACTTTCTCGCGGGGATCACCTTTAAAAACTGTACCGCCGCCGCTCAAAGCACGGGACACGGGGTTCGCGGCATTGAAGGTCGCGATGGTGACATC
>JBEIPE010000147.1:0-7205 GCA_040377215.1 Halobacteriovoraceae bacterium | reverse complement strand
TAGATCGTAAAAAAAATTGGCGTCTGATTCTTAGAAGTGAAGCGCGTGAAGAGATCAAAGGCGATCTCTTCTATTTGGGAACTCTTCGGGGCGCTCCTGTTTTTTTAGAGCAACTGGGCATGGATCCTGGTCCGCTGGGTATTTGCAGTGCTGCCCTGGTGGCGAGCTCTATGCGCCGACTCGTGCACCAATGGGAAACCAGTGAAGCGGATGTGAAGCCAGGTCATATCGTACAAGAGGCTTTTCAGTCGTTGCCGTTTCCACTGCTGTTTTTAGGTGAGAAAGGCGAGGTGCTTCAGCACAACACTGCATTTGTAAAAATGAATCTTGCTCCATCACGGGTTGGTAAGTTGCAAGAGTTTGATCAGGTGCAAACCAAAGATCAAAACTGGACAGTAAGAAGAGCGACACTCGCGGGCGCCCATGGCCAGCGTGTCTTGTTCACCTTCTTTCCCGAGAAGCCACAAGGCATTCCGTCGGCGGGCGCTTCTGGGAGTCAGGACTTAGGGATTATTACCAGTTCGATTGCCCATGAATTGAATAACCCGATTGCAGGGCTGTTGGCCGCCCTTGAACTCATCACCATGGATGAGCATTGGGATGGCGAAGAGCGCACACAGCTCCTCGAGATGAAGCAAGGGGCCCTTCGCTGCAAACAACTTGTAGAAACATTTCTAGGCTTTTCTCGTCTCAAACCCCAAGAAGGCGTGGCGCTAGAAAAGGATCTCCTGCGTCGTTGTTTTGAGCAGGCGCTGCATCTCCAGCGTTTCCGCATGGTGGAGAGTGAGTTGCGTGTGAGCATTACTCACCGCCAGAAGCATCCGTTTGCTTACCCTTTGCATGCTCCTACCGCCACCATGATGGCGTACCTGGTCTTGGGCGAGATGATGACGGCGTTTCATCACTTGAAATTGCTTGAGCGCCGTTCGAGTAAGGGATTGCTGCTCGAGGCGAGGGTTGAGGAAGATGCCGATCGCTTCCGGATTATTCTAAACCCGGTGGTATCTCCGAAGCAGGGATTGAGCTCAAAGCTCTTGCAGTATCTTCTCCAGCAAGAGCGTTTGCAGTTGGATGTGGCCGACGATGGCTCGCTACTCTTCGGCCATCAAAACGTACTGATCTAGAAATACTTTGAGGGAAACTCAAAGGTATCAGCGTGCTTCTTCACCAGCATCTCAATGCGTCCAAAAAAGCTTTTCTGCTCTTTCTTGAATTCTTTTCCGGAGAGGAAAAGATGGCACTCATCGCCAGCTTCTTTAAGGCGGAAGAGATGAGATTCAATCAGCGGACGAACTTCGTTGAGGAGCTGATGGCGGCGTTTGCCTTTGTTGGTATCAAAGCGCGTGATTTGTCCCTGGAGGAATTGCACCACTTTCTTTCTGTGCGCAGGGAATTTGAAAATCAATTGTGAGAACGGTGAGAGCGCCATGAGTGAGTACACAATCATTTGACCTTGAATCAAATGCGGCACCACTAAGAACTCGTCTTGTTCAAGAGGAGAGGTTTCCATGGGCGGAACTGTGCCCACCAGCTTCTGCAAGTAATTGAGTGTCTGGAGGCGCGTCGCCTCGGGAATTTTCAAATAGTGCGAGTTGAAATGCATCAACCCTTCGATGTGCGGGCCGATCAATCGAACCGTGATGAGCTGCCACTGAAGTTCACTTAAGAACTTCGAGAGTTCGCTCCATTCTTTGGCCGGATTCTCAACAGGAAGAAGCGAGAGAATTACGCCTTGCTCACCTTTGACGGTCATCAAGACAGGACGGGTTTCATTCTTAAGCAACTCACCGACGTCAGCGATCGTTTTGTCGAGCACATCAAAATGGCGACGGTCGAGTTCGAAGCGGTTGCGAGGGTAGTAGAGCTGATTAACTTTACGAATGTCTTTTTGCTGGAAGATCGCCAGGTATTTCAACAACAGACGAGAGGTCATGCGCGCATCTTCGATCGCTCGGTGGGCCTTCTGCTCACCCAGTCCAAAGATTTTTCCCATGTACTCAAGGTTCGAGTTCACGATTTCAGGAATCATGTACTTGGTCATGACGTTGGTGCAGAGAACTTTGTTCTCCATCACCGGTCGGCCTGACTCCAAGAGCTTGGCATTTAAAAATGGAATATCAAATGAGGTGTTGTGAGCGACGAGGATTGAGTCCCCTGCGAACTGGCGGACTTCATCGGCGATTTCTTTAAAAGTAGGCGAGCCCTCCACATCCTTCTGCTTCACACCTGTCAGGCGTTGCACGAATTCAGGAATGTCGCGTTCGGGATTCACCATGAAGCTGCGTTCTTCGCCGATGGTAAGATTTTCGATCTTGGTCATACCAATTTCAAAAATCTGATCCTTCTCGGCGCTGCCGCCGGTGGTTTCGAGATCGATCACACAAAATTTAAGGGAACGCAAAAGAGCTTCGGGGGATTGTTCGGCCATTTATTCACGCGGACCATTCGGCCCGTGCTCCATGTGCACCATTCGGTGCGGGTTTATTTTTTAATCAAATGCTCAGGCGTAAACGCCATGGGCATGATGTCCTTAAATTTCCAAACTTGTTCTTTGCCGGCCTTGTCGCCGATAACGATTTCTAAATCCGGCGCTGCGAATTCGGCCATGACCTGACGGCACATACCGCAAGGAGGCCAGCCAGCGTCGGTATAAACATAGATCCGCTTAATACGTTTGTGGCCTTCAGAGACGGCTTTCCAGATTGCGACTCGCTCGGCGCAAACAGTGCCGCCGAAGCTTGAGTTCTCAATATTACATCCACCGTAAACAGTGCCGTCTTCTGTGACAATAGCGCTGCCCACTTTTGCAAGTGAGTAAGGGGAGTGGGAGTGTTGTGCGGCTTCAAAAGCCTTTTTACGCAAATCCATTGAGTCTCTCTATTCTAGGCTACCGATGGTTTCAGTCAACACGGTGGCAAAACCCGCCATGGCCTTTTGGGCCACATGCTTAACGTCAGCATGGTTGAGCTTCTCCGGCTTCAATCCTGCCGCATAGTTAGTGATGCAGGCCACGCCGGCCACACGAATACCCAAGTGCGCCGCTGCGATAACTTCAGGGACCGTACTCATGCCGACCATGTCGCCACCAAGCTTCGAGAGCATGCGGATTTCAGCGGGAGTTTCATATGTCGGCCCCAGCAGCCAGCAGTACACACCACTCTTCATGGTGATGCCGTGCTTGGCCGCACTATTCTTAACGAGCTCACGCAAGTTTTTCGGATAGGCCTCTGACATGTCTGGGAAGCGCGGTCCGAGTTCGGCCAGGTTTGGCCCGACCAAAGGATTGCGACCTGAGAGATTGATATGATCTTCGATCATCACCAAGTCACCAGGATGGAAGTCTTTGTTAATGCCGCCAGAAGCGTTGGTGACGAAAAGCGTTTTCACACCCAAGAGCGCCATCACGCGTACTGCGAGCACAACGTCTTCCATCGGATAGCCTTCGTAAGCGTGAAGACGACCAGACATGGCCACGACAGTCTTGCCGCGCACTTTACCAAAAATCAAACGGCCATCATGCCCTTCAACTGTCGTGCGATGGAAATGCGGGATGTCGGTATAAGGAATGGTCACGCGCTCTTCGATTTGATCTACGTAAATGCCAAGACCAGACCCAAGCACAATACCCACTTCGGGAGTGATGGCGATTTTGCTTTTGAGGTACTGAGCGGCTTCTTCAATCTTGTGGTACATGGGAACTCCTTAGGCGCGTACGACTTCAGTGATGAGTCGAACGGGCTTCACAGCAGAGCTGCTCAAACGCACGACACTGCTTAAAAAACTTTTGCTAATATAGTCGGCCACACTTTGTTGATGAGCGTGGTGATGAATGGTCATGAGGGCGTCACCCTTTTTGACTTTGCTGCCTACTTTCACATGGAATGTGAAACCAACGGATAAGTCGAGTTTGTCTTCTTTGGTTTTGCGACCACCGCCGAGTTCGATGAGAAGGTATCCCACCTGATCGTTGGCAAAACTTTTGACCCAACCATTCTTAGGGGCTTTGATGACTGTCTTTACTGGTGCGACCGGCAGCTTATTGAGATTGTAAGCAATAGTGGCATCGCCACCCTGCCAGTTCAACAGATCAGCAAATTTCGCGAGCGCACTTCCATCTTTCAATGTAGCGAGTGCAAGCTTCCGAGCCTCTGGCAAAGTCTTCACTGTGCCAGCAAGTACTGCCATGTGGGCCGCGAGTTCTACCGAGAGATCGGTGAGATCTTTTGGTCCTTCGCCTTTAAGAGTGCGCACAGATTCTTGAATTTCTAAAACGTGGCCCACTTCATTGCCGAGCGGCTGTCCCATGTCTGTGAGAAGCGCAACTCCGCGACGCTTGAAGCGCTTGCCTGTGGCGAGCAAGCTTTTTGCCAGCGCCCGCGCATCTTTTTTCTCACGCATGAATGCACCTGAGCCGTGCTTGATATCAAACACGATGCCCTCAGCACCTTCCGCAAGTTTTTTACTCATGATCGAGGCGGTGATGAGAGGAATGCAATCAATGGTCGCTGTGACATCGCGAAGAGCGTAGATCATGCGATCGGCCGGCGCGATCTCAGGAGTTTGGCCGATAAGAACAAGGCCTTTCTCCATCAACTGTTTTGAGAAAGTTTCGAGCGGAAGGTCCGTCCGGAATCCTGGGATGCACTCAATCTTATCGACTGTGCCGCCGGTATGACCGAGGCCACGGCCAGCGATCATAGGAACTTTGACTCCGAGGCAAGCTGCGATAGGAGCGAGGACGAAGGAGGCTTTGTCGCCGATGCCACCGGTAGAGTGTTTATCGACCACACGGCGATCGTTGAACTCTAAATGGCGACCAGAGAACAACATGGCATCGGTGAGGGCCGCTGTTTCGATGGCATCCATACCTTTGAGAGAAATCGCCATGAGCATAGCCGAAAGTTGGTAATCAGGAATGCGTTTAGCGGTGTACTCCGCAATCATCCACTTGATCGCTTCAGTAGGAAGTTTCTCTCCACGCTTTTTGGCGTCGAGGAGCTGGTACATGTTGAATGGGGGTGTGACCGCCATGTCTCATCCTTAAAAACTGCGCTAGGCGTTAATTGCCATCATGAAATGGGATACTTATGATACTTATAAGGTCCCTTACCTGAAAACAAACTTTTTTGACTGGATACCTTCATGAAATTCGCTTGTTCACTCTTGATCGCCCTCTCTTTCATTCTTCCTCACAGTGCGTGGGCGCAGGATGCGAGCAGCAATGAGGATATTGTCGAGAGCACGCGCAATGATCTTTTGATGGTGGCCGGTGGGGGTGTGGTCGGAGCGGTTCTTGGCCTTTCGACTCTCTCGTTCTACGACAAACCTTCTAAGCACGTTTCGAATATCTGGACAGGCGCGGCCATCGGGATCATCGGCGGCGTTATTGTGGTGGCCCTTGGTCATGCTCAAAAAACCCAAGAAGACCTCACCACCTACAGTCCCAAAGTGACCCCAGACTTTTCAAGTGCTGCCAGAGAAGAATGGCATTTCGCTAACATCGCTAAGTTTTCCCCTGACAGTTCTGTGGCTTCAACGCCAATTTGGGGAACCTCTTTTTAATTGAACCTTAATGTCTGCGCTTAATGGTTGAATAAGGCCATTGTGCAGTGTTATCTCGTCAACATCCCTACATGTTGTTGTGGTTGGTCCCTTTACGGGCTTAAGGAGTAGAACATGGAATTTTTGAGCGGCTTTCGAGGCATTCTCGGCATCGCGGTTATCATCGGTGTCTTGGTCCTCATGAGCGAAAATCGCAAAGCGATTTCATGGCGCTTGGTGATCACCGGCCTTCTTTGCCAATTCATTTTCGCGGTTTTAATCCTTAAAGTTCCCGCCGTCGCTTGGCTCTTCGAGAAAGTCAGCTCTTTCTTCGTCGTGGTCTTGGACTTTACTCGCCAAGGTTCGGTTTTCCTCTTTGGCGATCTCCTCGATCCTTCAAAAATCGGCTTCCTCTTCGCTTTCCAAGTTTTGCCGACCATCATTTTCTTCTCGGCACTCACGAGCTTGTTCTTCTACCTCGGCATCTTACAAAAGATCGTTTACGGTCTTTCATGGTTGCTCTCAAAAGCCATCAAGATTTCAGGTGCAGAAAACCTTTCAACGACCGCCAACATCTTCTTGGGGCAGACTGAAGCTCCTTTGATGATCAAGCCTTACCTCGACAAGATGACTCGCTCAGAGATCTTCTGCGTGATGGTAGGGGGCATGGCCAATACGGCGGGTGGCGTTCTTGCTGCTTACGTCGGTTTCTTGGGCGGCACAGATCCTGTTCAGCAGCTCTACTTCGCGAAGCACTTGCTCGCCGCTTCTGTGATGTCCGCGCCAGCGACTTTGGTGATTGCAAAAATTCTCATTCCACAAACAGAGCCTATCGACGAAAAAATCGAAATCTCAGAGGAGAAAATCGGTTCGAATATGCTCGAAGCGATTTCTATCGGTACCACTGACGGCATCAAGCTTGCTGTGAACGTCGGCGCGATGTTGATCGTTTTCATCGCCATGATTGCCATGGTGAACTACATCCTTGGTAACGTCATCGGTGATTGGACTGGTCTTAACGGTTTGGTTTCAAGCGTAACTGACGGGCAGTACAAAGCGTTCTCATTGCAGTTCGTTTTGGGCTACCTCTGCTCTCCTTTGGTTTGGCTCTTAGGTGTTTCGGGCGACGACATGGTTCGCGTTGGACAACTCTTGGGTGAAAAAACCATCTTGAACGAGTTCGTGGCCTACGTGACTCTTTCTCAAATGAAAGCTGAGAGCTTGATTCAAGATCCTCGTTCGATCTTGCTCGCGACTTATATGTTGAGCGGCTTTGCCAACTTCTCGTCGATCGGAATTCAGATCGGTGGGATCGGGGCACTTGCGCCAAGCAAGCGTACGTTGTTGTCTCAGCTCGGTGTGAAAGCTCTGATCGGTGGCACATGCGCCACACTCATGATGGCCGCGTTGGTTGGCTTAATCTCGTAGTTCAATAGGGGACTTGGTGGTTTTCTACCAAGTCCCATCTTTGCAAATTTCTTCTTTCATCCCCACAACTTAGGTCGGCTTCGCCGACAACATCACTCCGGTCTAATTTGCCGCGCCTTTTCTCGCCGCACCAGAAACGGTATCCTGTGTGTAATTTACGGTTTTTACCGATTTTTAGTTTTTAAAGTTTTTACGATTAGGACATTCATGGCCAAGGAACTTGTGATCAATCAGAC